>DASXMZ010000125.1:0-9314 GCA_036495385.1 Mucilaginibacter sp.
ATTTTAGCTGACGGATTTACTTTCTCCAGCCCGGTTGATGATCATATTAGTGTAAAGGCTTTTAAAGAAAAGTGCTGGCCAAATGCCTATAAGATCAAAAGATTTGATGTGGATAAGGTTGTTATAAATGGAGATGAGGCCGTTGTAATTACCAATGGCTGGACGACGACTGGCAAATTATTTCGGAACAGCGATTATTTTAAGTTGAAAGACGGAAAAATTATGGCCGATGAGTGCTTTTTTGGGCCCGGGATAAATTATCCTAATAATTCCGAAAAATAAGAGGGTAGAAGAGGTAATAGTACTGGGCTTGCTTATTGCGGCCATGGTATGAATATTTGATTTTGTGATATGAATACAGTTGAGTTTTGGATAGAAAAAACAATAAAATTATATGAATCCAACACCGGTTGGGGCGATAGCGATGAATGGACTAACCAGGATTTTATAATATTAAGCGAGAAAATACAGGAGCGTACAGGCGTAGCTTTGAGCTACGTAACGTTAAAAAGAATTTGGGGAAAAGTGAAATATGAAAGCCTGCCGAATACCCATACCCTGAATACGCTGGTGCAATTTTTAGGTTACGAAAACTGGCGGGACTTTAGATCGCAAAATGGCAACGGGATGGCAAGCGAAATAACGGTAAAGCAAATCAGCGGGAATGGTGACGTTGACACTCTTGTTGATAATAAGCAGGCAGCCAAAAAGAAAACCTGGATTTTAAAAAGTATTTTGTTTATTGCGATCCTGGCAGTTTTGGTCCTTTTAATTTTATTTGTTGTAAGCATGCACCCTATTTAAATTAAATCAAATGGATGGCGACTGAGCGGCTATACAATCTCGGGCATAGGAGTGTGTAGTTGCAAAACTGCGAACAGCGAAATAATAAATTGCTTAATTCAACGTGAAATTTATCGGCACAGCATATTTTACGCGCACCGGGTTGCCGTTTTGAATCCCCGGTTTCCATCGCGGACATATTTTCATCACCCTCAGCGCTTCTTCATCGCAGCCGCCGCCAATGCCCCGCGCTACGGTTATATCGGATAAACTTCCATCCTTCTCCACAACAAAGGTTACTATCACACGACCGCTGACGCTGCTTGCCTTTGCAGCATTGGGGTAAACGATATTATTTGAAAGGAACCTTGAAAACCCCTCCGGGCCACCGGGAAACTCTGGCGTCTGCTCAACAGATGTATATATTTGCCCGCCTGCACTATTAAACCGCGGGGCAATTTTTCCACCTTTATATACTGCTTTAATCTCCTTATTGTCTATAATCATCGTCCAGAGACTGTCCTGAAAGCCGTTTGCTACCCACCCCTGTTCCTTTGGGGCTGTAAAATTGTTATTATAGATGATCCAGTAACCATTGCCATTTTCAGCAAGTACTTTACCGGTCGAATCCTTACAATCCAGAAGCTTAACCTCAATCTTACCCGAAGATAATTTTATATAGCTTGTGCGGGTGTAAAAATTGCCGTTCGGGTAATATTCAAAAGCATCGCCTGCCGGCTGTCCGTTTTCAAAGTTCCGTACTGTGTGTTTATTCCCGTTTGGGAAATAATATATAAATGGCCCCTGCGGTTTAATTGGGAATGAGTTAGTTAAAGAAGCTGTACTGTACATTTTTTTCCCGTTTAAAAAATATCCGATAACCATTGATAACTTACTATCAGTATTGCCGGGAGGAGGGTATATCACCGCATAAAGTTCGGCACTGTCCCTAGTGGAGACAGGCTTGGCGGAATTGTTTAAATAATAGATCGTAGAATCCTTTTGGGCAAATGAAACTTCAACGGATAAGGAAAAAATAGAAAGGAAAAGAAAAGTAAATCTTACCATCATCAAAATAAATAAACGTGAAAGTAATATATTTTACTTAAAGCGGTATTGCGATGGCATAGTTATTCCCCTTCAGGCGCAAGAATTACGCGTAAAGGCCAAAAAAAAGTGGCTTTCTCGTGCCCCGGGTAGGTAGTCCGCTTATTGCCGGGTAAACGCCCTATCCGGGCGAAGCAGCGGTGGCAGGCGGCAGTGCACTTGTGACCTTAGTTGTGGGTTAGCTTAAACTTTATGTAAACCCCGAGTATTTTGCAAGTTACTGATTATCAATATCTTGTCACAATTTTTCTGGGCTTACACAGTAACTTTATAACTATTTGATTATTAAATAAATAATACCAAAATTCATGAAATTATGTAAACTTTTGTAAACTTTTTGGCTGCTGGTTTTTTTGAACGTCCCTGGCGTTCGTAAACTGTGTTCATGGAAGATTATGCCTGTAGTCGAGAAACCAGCAAAACAAAAAGCCTCCAATCTAACGACTGAAGGCTTTGGATTTAAAAGAAGTGGTATCAGCTGGAATCAAACCAGCGACGCAAGGATTTTTGTTTTTACACTAATTCGGCTCCGCAATATTTATATCAACAGGCCCAACATATCTCATCATTGTAATTATCTTAGAATAAGCCTTAGGATATTTCTTATCATCAATTATGTACCTGTCCACTCCATTTACGGCATTACTTCCATACTTTAGAGTATCAGTTGGGTTTGGGGTAAATGCATCCAGCCGGGTTAATTTAATCCATTTTTCCTCAACCATTTTCATAGAGGTGGAATCTGCTAAATATTCCTCATTATGGGTGACCACCACCAAAGCAATTGCTCTCCTACCCAAATAATATTTTGTACCTGTATGTGCATTGTTATCCAATGGTAAAGGTTTTTGATTACTTCCTAGTGGCAAAGGTTGGGTTGTTTTTGGAATATCCAGCTTTGCAACGTCTGGAAGAACTGAAACAAGCCATTTCATATCTGCAGTCGTTGCAAAGCACCAACTGCCCCCATCGTCGTAACTGAGCGCAATTAGTGCTGATCTCATGTAAAAATTTACTTTAAACATTTCCACAACTAAACTATCGGGCAGGACACAATAAGTTATTATACCAAATTTGACCTCTCTGCTGGGCTCACCAATAATTAAACTTTTAATTTTTATGTCTTGAGATTCATTTTTCTTGTCGCCGCTTTGAAGCGTCTTTATGAGCTTATCTTTCCCACCATGAACTTCAATATATTTGGGAAACATGTATTCAACTGTCTTTACAGCATCGTTATGTAACAATGCGTCAGTATACAGCGCCGCTGTTTGCTTGATTTTTACACTGTGATCCTGTGCTGAAGCAACAAAACAAGTCAATATGCATAGAAACATTAAGGTGAGGCTGGGTTTCCATGTTTTTAAAGATAATAATAAAACAAAGATGAAGCAAATTACGATCAAGTAATCGGAGGAACGAAAAAACCTTCAGACTTACGAATTGAGGCCTTTGGCTTTGTGTATATCAAGACACCCGTGGAACAGGATAACTATGCCTTTTTCACGAACTCCGATTTTAATGCCATCGCGCCAAAACCATCTACCTTGCAGTCAATATTATGGTCACTATCAACCAGGCGGATGTTTTTAACCTTGGTGCCGGCCTTTATGCCATGCGGCGAGCCTTTTACCGGCAGGTTTTTTATCATTACCACTGTATCGCCGTTTTGTAAAATATTGCCATTGCTGTCTTTAACAACAAACTCATCGGGTGCGGCATTATCTTCTTCGGCGTTCCATTCGAGGCCGCATTCAGGGCAAACCAGCAAACCGTTCATTTCGTACGTATAGGGCGATCGGCACTGCGGGCAAGGGGGAAGTTCCATCATGTTTATTTTTTTCAAAGGTAAAAATTGGCTGCGATATGGGGGAGGGTTTATTTAGGCTTTTCAACTCGTGGCAATGTTGTCCCGCATCACCAACAAAAAAGCCCTTAATCTATCGACTAAAGGCTTTCTGACTTAATAAGTGGTATCAGCTGGAACCGAACCAGCGACACAAGAATTTTCAGTCTTTTTCGGTGGCTATTTATTTCACCGCCCTTGAGTTTCCACGGGTATCAAAAATGACAATACTGCTGATGTTATCGTCTGATTCGATAAACCTCCCCGATTGGGACAAAAACGATGAGCCGTAATAAAACTCTTGCTTTTCTGTTTTCCCATTTTTATATTTGATCAAAGCGTACGCATCATTTGCGTTAACCTTTATGCTTTTCGTTGAGGCGTTTAGCTTGAAAACCTTTAGTGAATCGTTGTGCTGACTCGCTGCTAAAAGCAAATTGCCTTTTGTATCGCATAATTTCACCAGGGCTTTACCATCGCCCGGTATATATATACCGCTTCGCAAAATGGAGAGCGGTTTAAAACCACCTTTGCCATCCCCTTTTAACATCAGGCCATTAAGTGCATCATAGCGGCCGATTGACACATCTGTGCTGTAGTCATTTCCATTAATGATCACATCAAGGTTTCCATCTCCGTCAAAATCTCCTGTTTCCATGCCATTAAGTACCGACACCTGCGCTTCAACGGGCAAGGGAATAAGCGTAAATTTATCGTTACCGTCATTCCTTAAATAACAGGATTTAAGCATATTGGCTTTTAGTCTCAGCGCAATTTTTCTTTGCTCCGGCGATAATATATCGTCCACCGTCGCAGTGGCAAACGACTTATAATTCGTAAACTTCTTTCTTAAGCTAATCATCTGCTTAAACATATCGTCTCTTCCGTGCACCGGGAACTCCTTTTTTTCGCCATTCTGGTCAACAAGAAAAATTGAAGGGATTGCATCAAAGGCACCATTTTTATCAAAATCCCCGGCAGTTATTTGAACCGGGTATTGATCGCTTGCCTGGAATAAAGTATTCAGCCCAACATTGCCGACGATGTAATCCGTGCGACCTGTATGCCTGAAATCTCCGCCAACGATAGAGTTCCACCATCCCAGTTTATTGCCCACCCCTGATGCTGATGTGGTGTTAACAAATTTACCGTGTTCATTTTTGAGAAAAGTTATCGGCATCCACTCACCGGTCAGAATTAAATCGGGCCAACCATCGTTATCAAAGTCTGTGAATAGTGCATCACAAACCATCCCAATATTCTTTAACGCCGGGGCAATCTCGGCAGTGACGTCAGTAAACTTGACATGACCGTCTTTGCTGTCGTTTCGTAAAATAATGCTGGAAACCGGCGTAGGATAATTCCACGGATCAACCCTCCCCGAAATAAACAAGTCAGGCTTTCCGTCTTTATTATAATCACAAGCTTTTACACATAGCTTGCTCGTAAAATTCGGTGGTATGGCATCCTTTGCCAAGGTAAAATTTCCTTTTCCATCATTCAAATACAACCTGTCCTTATAGGACTGGCTATTGGGGGCATCCTGATAGCCTCCACTTGCAACATAAAGGTCCAATTTACCATCCCCGTTCGCGTCAAAAAGCAACAGTCCGGCATCGTGGGATATTGGATAGGTGTCGGGTTTAGTTGCTAACAAATCGCGCTGCTTAAATGTGCCGTCAGATTGTTGAAAAAACACCTGCGCCTGGTTATAACCATCGCCCCCCACAATGATATCGTCCAGCCCGTTACCATCCACATCTCCAACTGCCAAAGCCGGGTTGTATTCTGATAATTTATGCGGCAATAATTTTTGTATGTTGAAATCAACAAAATCAGCTTGTTGGTGTACGTAATGAAATCCCAGCGAGTCTGTTACTTCTTTAAAAATCGCTTTAAAATCTATTTTCGGTTGGTTAAACGAATAATTCTCTTTTGCATCAGTGATATTTACTTTGATCTTCTGATCTGCCTTTACATTCAGCAAAGTTTGTTTTTTCCCGCCCGGCCATTCGATTACGACGGAATCAACAACGTTTACCTTTCCCAAGCCAAAGTGGGCCATTGCTTCCATGGTTGACAGGTACCCCCGGTACGGATTATTTTCGTAAACCTGGTGTTTTCCATGGTCATAATAAATGTCGGCGAATGTGCCCAGGCCGTTTATATTTTGTTTGCCACCGGCGAAAGTGATTTGCAGAAAATGAACTTTGTTCAAATTGTCTTTATTATCCCTTATCGTATTCCTGTAAATTAACGCCTCGTCGTCAATGTTATTGATAACCACATCCATCGCGCCATCATTATCCAGATCGACGTAAACCGCTCCGTTTGAAAAAGTCGGCACATTCAAGCCCCAGTTTACCGTAACATCGCTAAAAGTAAGGTCGCCGTTATTGTGGTAACCATAGTTGTGGATTTTTACTGAAGGAATCTGATCCAGCACCTTTTGTTTCGAACCGCCAGCGAAAGGATCCTGGCGGTAGGTCACAAAATCGTGGTCGGTTATATCTTTCGGAAAGCCATTTGTTATTATAATGTCCCGGAAACCATCGTTATCGAAATCGGCTACCAATGGCGTCCAACTCCAATCAGTTTGGGAAATGCCACTCATAAATCCTATTTCGCTAAAAGCAGGACTGCCAATCCTGCCGTTTTGCAAAACACGCGGACCCTGGTTAACTTGCAAGGTGTTCCTCACGTATTGTAACTGATAACCAAACCGTTCAAGGTTTTTAACATTTTGATAACTGGTCGCATTCATCATCATTTTTTTCCTGTAATTATCTTGGGGGTACATGTCCAGTTCGATAACGTCAGCCAGGCCATCGTTATTAATATCCACCACGTCCTGTCCCATCGCATTAAAAGAAGTGTGCTTAAAATATTCTTTTGACCGGTCGGTAAACGTGCCGTCGTGATTGTTTATATAGAGAATATTTGATGTTAAAAAATCATTGCTTACGTAAATGTCTTTCCAGCCGTCCCGGTTAATATCTACGATGGTAGCAGCATGCCCATACCCCTCAAGGTTAATACCGGCTTTTGCAGACAGATCACGAAAAACCGGATGTTTCAGCAATGGATCCCATTCGTTGTGGTATAACCTGCCTTTGCTGGGCTCCGGACCCTTAATCCTGTTTTTATTGCCGCCAAATATGTTGGGATAATAGCTTTGATTAGCGTTGTTAACGGTGAGGTACATATCAATATTACCATCATTATCGTAATCAAAAAAAGTCGCCATAGTTGACTCTACATTAATATCCAGCCCGTATTCTTTAGCCATCTCTTTAAAATGCGGTATGCCGTCTTTATCCACGCCCTGGTTGATATACAATAAATTGCGGCGGCGTGCCGGGTCTTTATAAATTGTGTTGCAAACATAGATATCCATCAACCCGTCATTATTGATATCAATTACGGAAACCCCGCGCCCCCATCTTCCCATGCCTCCAACACCTGCCTTTTCGGTGACATCCTCAAATTTGAAATTTCCTCTGTTAATGTACAGTCGGTTTGACACCCTATTACCGGTAAAATATAAGTCCTGCAGACCGTCATTGTTAAAATCACCAACTCCCACCCCGCCGCCGTTATAGATATTAACGACGTCCAACGGATTTATAGAATCATTCTCGATTATTTTATTATTAAAATCAACCCCTGAATGAAAAGATGAGATTTTCTGAAACAAACTGGGTTTCTCACATGAAAAAAGGGAAACTGCTGCAAATGCAAAAATTACGTTAAAAAAATTCTTCATAATTATTAATTAAGTTTTCCTGATACTTTTAATATATGTTAATATATGTATTTTTGACTATAATTGCTAACGACCGACCTGATCTGCGCGGCGGTTTATTCGAGGGCTCCGTAGCATGTGCTAATACAATGCTTCCCAGTATAATTCATACTTGCATACCGCTCATTACATAGCATCAGCTTCAGCCAAGAAAAATTCTATACAGAATACTGGCTTTTATCACTAAATAAATTTATTTTAATATTATCCCTATGAATAAATTTTGCCTTATGATTCTTTTTCGATACACTAAGGCTTTGCTTTTGTTTAAAAAAAACATCGTTGGAGAAACTTCCATCCGGGCACTCCGGGATGCATTTTAGCAAAAATCACGATTCGGCACGATATTTAAATGACTCGCGGATCAATACGGCTGGTAATCATTTGCAGGTAATCAATTTAACCTGCAACGAACCAGCATCACCGCCAAAACGCGGTCAAGTCTATAATTTGGTGCATAAATGTCAGGCTTTAAAAACTAAAATCTTTCCCGTCCAGATAATCCCAGGATCCCTGTTTGTCTATTTTATAAAACTTAATCGTCTGGCTCAACCTGGCCGCCATCGAACCTGTGTTAAGATAAATCACTTCCTCGGTACCGGATGGGCTGGTGAAATCTTTGCCGGGAGCATATGTCCAGTCCCCTGCCGAGTTTGTCGTATAAAATTTCACCGTCCGGCCTTCCTCTATACCAATAAAACTGCCGGTAAGAAAAAACGCATCGTCAATATGATAAGGGCTGACAAAGTCCTTAACCATACTTTGAGCCCAGGTTCCCTTCGAGTTCGTATCGTAAAATTTTATAGTGTTACCCTGAAAAACGCCCACGGTGCCTTGGTTAAAGCAAAAAATGCCGTTAACCTCGGTGGGGCTCGTAAAATCTGTCCCGCTATTATACTGCCAGGTTCCCTTTTTGTCAGCGCGATAAAATTTTATAGTTTTTCCTTTTCTCACCCCTATAAAGTTTCCCTGGAAATAAAATACCTGGTCAACATTATCCGGACTGACAAAATCTTTGCCTGGAAGATATTGCCATGTCTTTTCATCTTTAGTCAGATAAAATTTCACTATTTGTCCTTTTCGGATCCCTAAAATATTGGTATTGAGATAAATTACCTCGGTATTAGCGTGTTTTTTACATTTCACCATTAACAATACAACAAAAGCTAATGACAAAAAAATAACAAAGGTGCGTTTCATATAAGGGTATAATATTGGCTGTTTTTTCGAATTAATATTTGTATTAACTGCATTATAATTAAAGTTTGACTTGATACTAAAACGTACCCTACAAGATCAGATGCACACAGGTTTTGCAATAATATACTCTTTTCATGATTGTGGCGGTTTTATTTTAAAATTGCTAATAAGCTATAATCGTTGCGAAAATACATGTTACAACTACTATTTTTTTCATAACCGGCGTTGGTGTAAGTATTTTAACAAATTCGGATTCGTTGACGTTACGCGCTATGGCGTTAAGGTTCCACCTCAGAGGTTATCTTGCACATTAAGAGAAGTAAAAATAAAATCTCCAATTTAAGCAAAGACAAGTTATTAATATCCCATCAATTACTTTAGTAAAAAAGGCTTTCCCCAAAAGGGGAAAGCCAAACCAAAGTAACAATTATTAATCAACTATCATTTTTCGGTAAATAACCGTCCTATTTGTTGGTGACGTTAAAAACCAGGGTTCTGCTTCAAGTTTGGATTAAGGCCTATCGCCACTGATGGAATTGGTAACAAATCATGTCCCGGAGGGATGTCATTATA
>DASXMZ010000126.1:0-13540 GCA_036495385.1 Mucilaginibacter sp.
ACGGTACGGTGATTGTAAAGACAAATCACTTCTATTGGCGTCTATTCTAAACGCCGGCGGAATTGAGGCGCACTTAGTTTTATTAAATACTGATCTTAAAGATAAAATCAACGACTTTATTCCTTCCGCAACGTTGTTTAATCATATGACGGTTGTAGCAAATGTTAATGGAAAACAAGTTTATATTGATGCTACAATGTCAAATCAAAGAGGAAAAGGCATCGATTTGTATTATCCGCCCTATCATGAGGGACTTGTTTTAAAGCCAGGAAATAACGCGCTGACAAAAATTGAGGAAACTAAAAAAGGGAAAATAGTTTGTGAAGAAAAATTCACCATTACTGATGAACATTCTCCGGTTAAGTTTAAGGTTACCACTGCGTACACATTAAACCAGGCAGACGAAACCCGCGATCAAATAGCTTCAACCGGAATGGCTAAGATGGAGAAAAATTATCTGGATTACTATTCCAAAACCTACAGTAAAATCGAAGCCTCCGATTCAATCATAGTTAAAGATAATGAAGAAAAGAATGAACTTACCACTATTGAAAATTATACGATCAAGGATTTTTTTAAACGTGATTCCACAAACTCAAAGTATACGGCAGATTTTTATGCTGATGACATATCCCGTCAACTACTTAATATAAACGGGCAAATAAAAACACCTGTTTCAGTAAGTTATCCATATGATATGGATTTTACTACCAATATAATCTTACCATACGGGTGGGATATTGCTAATGACCATTATGCAATTAACCGCAATTCATATAAGTTTTCTTTGGATAAGACCGTTTCAGATTACACACTTTCGTTGCGATATCAATTTGCATATCTTAAAGACTATATACCATTAAATGAACTCTCTGAATTTAAAGAGGATGTCAAAAACTTAAAAAATGATAAACTTTCTTTTAGTTTTTATTATATCCCCGATATTAAAAAAGTGCCGTTCCAGTTAAATAAATTATTAGTTGTTGTTACAATATTGGTGATAGCCGTTTTTATATACGGAGGGATCAGAGTTTTTAGAGCAGATACCAGGGACACCGAATTTAATACAATCGATAATTCCTTTCCACCCGCATTAGGTGGTTGGCTGATAGTATTAATAATTGTGCTTATTGCCAACCCTTTGGGAGTGATAAAGGATCTGGTTGAGGATGATTTTTATAGTGTTAGTAAATGGAATCTTCTAACTACTGGAATTGATAGCGTGACGAATAGATCGTTATTGATTTTCGAAATTATAGGCAAAATATTGCTAGCCTGCCTTTCGGTCTTTTGCCTGATACTAGTATTTAAAAAAAGGGATATTGCTCCGCGCTTTTTAAAAATTTACTTTTTATCTGTGGGCGCCTTTCTCTTTCTCGATTATATTTTAAATGCGTTTCTTAAAGGAAATTTTACGACTGATCAGGTCGGGAGAATTGTTGAGAGGATTATAGTAGCTGCTATCTGGACTTATTACATAAATATTTCAACCCGCGTAAGGCAAACCTTTGTTATACCGTATCCTAATTTAACATAGTTAAACATTACACAGCAACAACAGCCTTAATGTGCGGCCATGGATCGTAATTTTCAAGGGTAAAATCTTCAAATTTAAATTGAAAAATATCTTTTACGTCCGGATTTATTTTCATTGTTGGTAAAGGTCGTGGTTCGCGGCTTAGCTGTAATCGTGCCTGGTCAAGGTGATTGTTATATAGGTGGGCGTCGCCGAAAGTGTGTATAAAGTCGCCATAATCCAGGTCGCATACCTGAGCCATCATCATAGTAAGCAAGGCGTACGAAGCAATATTAAAAGGCACTCCCAAAAAAATATCTGCACTGCGTTGATAAAGCTGACATGACAGCTTTCCCTTTTGCTCCCCCTTCAGGGGGTTAGGGGGCTCCACATAGAATTGAAACAGGCTATGGCACGGAGGCAACGCCATTTGGTTAACATCAGCAACGTTCCATGCCGAAACGATCATTCTTCGCGAGTCGGGATTTGTTTTTATTTGACGAATCACCTGGCTTATCTGGTCTATATGACCGCCATCGGGCTTTGGCCATGAGCGCCACTGGTAACCATAAACAGGGCCGAGATTGCCATCGGCGTCAGCCCATTCATCCCAGATCCGTACGCCATTGTCCTTTAAATATTTAATATTGGTATCCCCGCTTAAAAACCAGATCAGCTCGTGGACGATAGACTTCAGATGCAATTTTTTAGTGGTAACCATCGGGAAACCATCCTGCAGGTTAAAACGCATCTGGTACCCAAACACACTAAGCGTTCCTGTCCCGGTACGATCATGTTTTTGAGCGCCGGCTTCCATTACATGGATCATCAAATCGAGATACTGTTTCATTGGGGTTGGTTGATTAAGTTGATTGGGTTAATTAAGTTGGATTGAGTTAAATCAAAAGTGATCACCAAATCTCATATCACTGTAATTATTTACACCGTCAACTGATAATAAACGCAAATAAAAATAATCTATTTTTGGCATCCTAATGGTTGTTAAAAAATAGAAGCAATGTTGATCATTTCTAACACAATTACGCACGCTCGGTTAACAACTCACCTAATCAACTCAATCAACCACTAACCAATAACATGATCTTATTCCCAAATGCTAAAATTAATATTGGTCTTAATGTGGTCAATCGTCGTGCGGATGGTTATCATAATCTTGAGACTATCTTTTATCCTGTAGAAATTAAAGACGCACTGGAAGTTATTGTTGCCGATAAATTGAGCTTCCAATCTTCGGGACTAGAAATACCGGGCCGGCCTGAAGATAATTTGTGTATCAAAGGCTATCATTTACTGAAAAGGGATTTCGACCTGCCACCTGTAAAGATTCACCTGCACAAACATATCCCAATTGGGGCCGGATTAGGCGGTGGGTCAGCTGACGCTGCCTTTTTTATCAGGCTGATGAATCAAAAATTTAATTTGGGTCTGACTGATGATGAGATGATTGCCTATGCGAAGCGCCTGGGTGCCGACTGTGCCTTTTTCATTCGAAACAAACCCGTATTTGCATTTGAAAAAGGCGATGAGTTTGAGCCACTTAAGCTTGACCTTTCCGCGTATAAAATAGTGTTGATTACCCCGCCGGTACATATTTCGACCGCCGAGGCTTATGGTGGTGTAAAACCGGTGCCCGTTAAAGATTCATTACTCGAGTTGATCTACGAGCCGGTAACGGAATGGAAAAAACATATTAAAAACGATTTTGAAACTACCATCTTTAAGAATCACCCGGAAATACGGGGCGTTAAAGCCGCGTTGTACGAGGCCGGTGCACTCTACGCCAGCATGAGCGGCAGCGGATCGTCGGTATTTGGTATATTTACTAAAACACCAGATTTAAGCGAGTTGGAAAAAACAAATCAAGTGTTTTATTAGAAATTTCGGATTTCGGAATTTCGATTTCGGAATTGGCTAATTAGGAACCTAAGATTTTTGCTAACCTTTTATTTAAATCCGAAATCGAACATCCGAATTCCGAAATCAAACCCCAGCATCTTCGCTAACACCACGGCCAAAGCCTTCTACCCAATCACTTTCGCCCCAGCCCTTTGCTACGGCGGCTAATAAACGGTTATGAATGACAGTCACTGCCGGCATAGGTGTCTCGCTCGTTTGCGATAATTTAAAAGCCAGGCGAGCATCTTTATAACCCAATTTTGCCTTAAAACCTACCGGCTGATATTGTTTGTTGGCGATTAGCCTCCCGTAATTTTGATAAATTGGCGCATTGAACAAGGTTGAACCAAAAAAATCGGCCACCTTTAACCTGTCCAATCCATTTTTTTCTGCCATAGTGAACGCCTCAGCCATCATTTCGAGTGAGGCCATGATCATAAAATTACCGGCAATTTTCACCACGTTCGCGGCTCCTGCATCTTCACCAAAATCAAAAATGCCCTGGCCCAAACGCTCTAATAATGGTTTGGCTATTTCCTTAGATTGCTGATCTCCTGATACACAAACAAATAATTTCTTTGCAGCAGCGGCTTCGGGCCTGCCAAAAACGGGGGCGGAAAGAAACCTGCTGCCTGCATCAGCGTGTTGTTTGGCGAGTAATTGCGAAGTTTCAGGTGATACGGTACTCATTGAAATGTGCAGTCCGTTTTTGGGGAGTTTTTCAAGAATACCATTCTTTCCGGAGACTGTTTCCTTTAAAACCTCATCTTCCGACAGCATGGTTATAACAATACTCACTCCGTCGGCAGCTTCGGCGGGGGTTTTACATTTGGTAATCGAGCGCTGATCTAGTTCATCGGCTTTCGAAAGGGTGCGGTTATGGACCTGAAGGTGATAACCTGCATCGATAAGGTTTTTTGCCATGTTTATACCCATGTTGCCGAGCCCTATAAATCCGATTTTCTTTTCCATAATGTTATTTAATATAATCTTTATCCTCGTCGCTTAAGCTATTTTCTTCGCCCAGCTTTTTAACTTTTTTTGGCCGGCCAACCAGCACACCTAAAATAAATGCAAACACAGCTACACCGGTCATCATTACCAGCTTCGAAATTCTGAAATCGGCCCATAAAAATGCAAAATTGACATCGTCTGTATTTTGCATGAGAACGATGGTTATCAGTACTGTTATACTGATAATTATTATTGTTTTTACACGCATAATGTTTTAGCTTAACATTTAATACAATATCCGGTTTTAATCGAGTAATAAAATCATTTACCTAAGATTTTTGCGCTTGTTTATTTGTTTGTGGGCCACCGGATAAAGAAAGATGGTTGACAAAATTATCAATGCCCCCACCCAGAAACCAATTGTCATTTTATTCATATCCCCAAAAAACAAAAACGACATTAATATACCATACACAGGTTCAAGGTTAGTGATCAATGCCACACGGAAGGCCGAAAGCTCACGCATAACCGAAACTCCGGCAACATAGGCCAGTGATGTACAAATGGTGCCTAATAAAAACAAGTAACCTATGTCTGCATTTTTGAGCAGCATGGTACGGTTAAATCCATGAATAAAAAGCAAATAAATGGTAATCCACAAAAATGCTCCGGAAAGTTCATAAAATGCAATTACCGGAGCCTCCAATTTTTTTACCAGTCTTGAATTTATTATCGCGAAAAGGCTTGCCAGCAGGGCGCACGTTAAACCGGCTATGATGCCGGTTGTATATTGTGTTTCGAACTTAAAAATTAAAACGATACCTGTAATAATTAATACACCGGCAAATATCTCCAGTTTTGATATGCGTTTTTTATTAATCAGGGGTTCGAAAATTGCCGTAAACAGCGTTATTGACGAAAAGCAAACGAGTGTAACCGCAACAGTTGACAATTTGATTGCGGCAAAGAATAATATCCAATGGCCGCCTACTAAAGCGCCCGTAAATATTAGCTTCAAAAAGGTTTGTTTGTCTACTTTAAAAGCAGTTCTATTAAACTTAAAATAAAGAAACAACGACACTGCGGCAATCAATACTCTATACCATACAAGATTAACCGCCGATGTAGTAATTAACGCACCAAGTATACCGGTGAAGCCCCAGATAAAAACCGTAAAATGAAGGATAATAAGATTTTTATTTGTCCCTGAAGAATTACCTGGCTCCATTATTTCGGTGCTTTTGAGAGTAAGTAATACCCAACCAGACCAAACAACCCATTAGGCATGCATACCGCCAGCATGGGAGGCCAATTACCTTTTACCGCAAAAACCAATGCGAATTTATCGACAACGATATAGGCGAAACAAAGGAAAATACCTATTCCCAGCGGCAGTCCTATCCCTCCCCTCACCTTTCGGGATGATATGGATACACCAATCAGCGTTAGCACGTAGGACGATAAAGGATAAATAAACCGTCGGTATTTCTCATATTGCATGGCCTTTAACGCCCCGGTCCCTCTTATTTCTTCTCTCGCTATATTTTTGGTCAAGTCTTTTGTTGACATTGCTGAATAAACATTGTCGTACACAATAAAATCGGCGGGCTTCATATCTAAAACGGTATCTTTTTTCTTGCCATTACTGTTTAAATATGTCTCTTTTAAACCGTTAATATATTTAACAGTATAATTGTTAATCGTCCATATCCTTTTTAACGAATCGTATGAAATGGTATTGGCCACCAACTTCTCCCTCAGTTTATCCCCGTCAAATTTCTCCATAACAAATTGATAACCGGTATGAATGGTGTTATCGTACGATTGAACGTATACAAAAGTGTGCTTATCAAGCTGAATATGTACTTCACTCCTTGTCGGATCGTCGGCATTAAAACTGTGTGAATTTTCGAAGGTAATTTTCAACTTGTTCGTAAATGGGATAAGATAAATGTTCGCAAAAAACGATACGATAAATATCAATGTCGCACAAACAAAGTAAGGCCTTAAAAAACGGTTAAAACTAACTTTTCCGGTCAGTATCGGAACTATTTCTGTTTGGTTGGCCAATTTGGCCGTGAAGAAAATAACTGCCAGGAAATTAATAAGCGGCGATAACAGGTTTATGTAAAATGGTATAAAGCCAGCGTAATATTTAAAGGCTATCTCTTGTATTGAAGAGTGGTTTTTAAGGAAATTATCAAGATGTTCGGAAATATCAAATACTACCGTTACCACAACAAATATTCCGAGTGTAAATACAAACGTACCCAGGTATTTTTTTATAATATACCTGTCAATTACCTTTAAATAGCGCTTTAAAATAGCTTTCATTTACAATCTCTGTCCTAAACGGTTTACCATTGTTTGCTTCCAGGCATAAAACTCTCCCGATATTATCTTATTTCGGGCTTCTTTAACAAGCCATAAATAGAAGTGTAAATTGTGCAAGGTAGCTATCTGTGCACCTAAAATTTCACCCGAATGAATTAAATGTCGCAAATAAGCTTTTGAATAGGCTGTATCGGCAAACAGGCCGCTATCCTGTTCAATAGCTGAAAAGTCGTTTTTCCATTTTTCATTCTTAATATTTATGATGCCATCTTTTGTAAAAAGCATTCCGTTGCGCGCATTGCGGGTGGGCATCACACAGTCAAACATATCAATTCCTAAAGCAATATTTTCCAAAATATTAACCGGTGTTCCAACTCCCATTAAGTAACGTGGTTTTTGCTCCGGTAATATATTGCAAACGATTTCTGTCATGGCATACATTTCTTCTGCGGGTTCGCCAACCGAAAGGCCACCAATAGCGTTGCCTTCGCGTTCGAATGAAGCTATAACCTCTGCCGACTTCACCCGCAGGTCCTTATATACCGAACCCTGCACAATAGGGAATAAGGTTTGGTCGTATCCATACTTAGGCGGGGTATTGTCAAAGCGTTCGCAACAGCGCCGAAGCCAGCGATGAGTCATCTCTATCGACTTTCTGGCATAATTATATTCACAGGGATAAGGAGTACATTCATCAAAGGCCATTATGATATCAGCACCGATTATCCGTTGAATGTCCATCACGTTTTCCGGACTGAATAAGTGTTTTGACCCATCAATATGTGAACGAAAAGTAACACCCTCTTCTTTTATCTTTCGTACTTCCGTTAACGAATAAACCTGGTATCCTCCGCTATCTGTTAAAATCGGACCCTCCCAGCCGTTAAAACGATGGAGTCCTCCGGCACTTTCAAGCGTATCTAAACCCGGCCTTAAATACAAATGATAAGTATTGCCCAATATGATCTGCGCTTGAATATCATTTTTGAGCTCGTGCTGGTGTACCGCCTTTACGGTGCCGGCCGTCCCAACCGGCATAAAAATGGGGGTTTGTATTGTACCGTGGGCCGTAGTGATCTCTCCCGCTCTTGCTTTCGAAAGCGGATCTTGCGTTGTTAAATTAAATTTCATTGTAAGGACGCAAAATTAACAAATAAGCGGTTATGAATAACATGTGTTTTTTGTACGAAGTACTCCCATGAAGAAGATTTGATTAAAGTGGCCATTTGAAAATTATTTTCATTATATTAAATAATTTAGCAACCTTAAGTTTTTAATAAACGTAAAATAAGGCTGTATTTAACTAATTATTGAAAATTATCAAATTAATTAACTCCTCATTACAATTAAAAATAAAGGCAGTTAATTCCATTGATTTTTAACAGATTTGCACCCATAATTTAAACAAGGATTTGGAAACTTATTTACAGGAAGCTTTATTCGTTTTATTTTTATTTTGTCTCACTGTTCAGATTTATTTTCTTGTATATAAGCAAAAAATTCTTGCCGCTTATATTCCATCAGATAAACTTCCTAAGGTGAGGTTGCCAATCTCTGTTATTATCAGCGCCCGTAACGAAGCAAAAAATTTAAAGGAAAACTTACCCTCTGTATTGCAGCAGGATTATCCATATTATGAAGTAATTGTAGTAAATGATTGTTCATATGATGGCTCCGAAAAAGTACTGGCAGAATTACAGGAGATATACAAACATTTGAGGATCGTGACCATAACTGAACACGATCGCTTTAAAACCGGAAAAAAATTCGCGTTAACCTTAGGAATCAAAGCTGCTAAAAACGAATACCTGCTGTTTACTGATGCTGATTGCCAACCAGCTTCGGTGCACTGGATAACCCGTATGGCTGCAAACTTCAGCGACAAAAAAACTGCAATAATTATAGGCTACTCACCTTATAAGCGCACCCGGAATATCCTGAATCCATTTATTCGTTTCGAAACAATAAAAACAGCGATCAACTATTTATCGGCAGCATTAAAGAACAACGCATACATGGGTGTTGGCCGCAATTTAGCTTATACAAAAACGCTATTTTTCAGTTCCAAAGGATTTGCCGCTCACATGCACGTTTTGGCAGGTGATGACGACCTGTTTGTAAATAAAAATGCTACTGAGTACAATACGGTTGTGGAGATGCATCCCGACTCGTTCACTTATACTGATGCAAAAACTTCACTTGGGGGTTGGTTCAGGCAAAAGAAACGCCATTTCGGCGTAGGGAAGTATTACAAAAAGAGGCATAAGCGCATGCTCAGCCTCGACGCTTTAAGCGGTTTTCTATTTTATGTTTTATTAATATTGTGCATTGTTTTCAATTTTGAACCCTTGTTAGCCATTGGTTTGTTTTTAGTCAGGCTGATTATTCAACTAGCTATTTATGGCAAGTTGTTTAGGAAACTTGATGGGAAGTACTTAGTTTGGTACCTGCCCGTTTTTGATATGTTATACTACTTTTATTTAAATACATTCGGAATACTTGGCACTTTTATAAAAACCACTCAATGGAAATAAATCTAAACTTCACAGAAAACGCAAAAAATGATTTTCATCTTGTTGTTAAAGCACGCCAGGGCGATCAAAAATCGTATGCCGATTTGATGCACAGGTACAAAGACTCTATTTATTTTATGGTGCTGAAAATGGTTAATAACAAGGAAGACGCCATGGATTTAACCGTAGAAACTTTTGCCAAAGCTTTTGAAAAATTAGATAAATATCAACCCGACTATGCCTTTAGCACCTGGTTGTTTAGAGTGGCAACCAACAATTGTATCGATTTTATCAGAAAAAAAAAACTGAATACAATGTCAATCCACGGCATGATTGATGAAGACGGAGAAGAAAAACAATTGCAAATAAAAGCTGATGTTTTAAATCCTGAGGAAACTTCAATTAAAAAACAACAGACCCAGGAATTAAAAATACTTATAGAAAGTTTACCCCCACGTTATCGTAATTTAATAACATTGCGTTATTTTGATGAATTATCCTACGAAGAGATTGCCCAGAACCTGGATTTGCCGTTAGGTACGGTTAAAGCCCAGTTGTTTAGGGCAAGATACTTGCTGGGAAACATCATTAACCGCTTTAACAGGGATGACATCTGATTTATTATTAAAATATTTTCCATCAATAACCGCACAACAGCTTCAGCAATTTAAACAACTGCCCGAACTATATAATTTCTGGAACAACCAGATTAATGTAATATCCCGCAAGGATATTGACATGCTTTATGAGCGCCATGTTTTACACTCATTAGGCATCGCAAAAGTAATTTCATTTTTACCCGACGAAAACGTGTTAGACGTCGGTACCGGCGGTGGCTTCCCGGGCATACCGCTGGCTATATTGTTTCCTGATACAAATTTCCGCCTGGTTGATTCGATAGGAAAAAAGATAAAAGTGGTGCAGGAAGTAGCCAAAGCGCTAAACTTAAAAAATGTAACTGCTGCCCATCAGCGGGCCGAAGAAGTGAATGACAAATTCGATTTTGTTGTGTCGAGGGCGGTTACACAACTCAAAGACTTTTATCCATGGGTCAGGAACAAGTTTAACGAAGAATCGAAAAACAAATTACCAAACGGCATTCTCTATTTAAAAGGCGGAGACCTAAAACAGGAAATTGCCGAATCGGGCTTGACCGTTCAGCAATATCCTCTAAAAGATTATTTCGAAGAAGAGTTTTTTGAGACCAAGCAGGTGGTCTATGTGCAGCGTTGACACATCCCTTATTAGGAATGATAAAATTGACAGTTTAATATCTATTCATTATTATTCATTATAAATAGGTTGTTACTATAACCTCGTCTAAATAATATACAGGGCTAGCAATATTTTCACCTGCTGCTTTATTCTTACTTGTATTTGGCGAACTCCCCACCATATTACCCTTGGCATCTTCTATGACAAAGACAACAGGTAAAATATAATTTGCCGTTTTTGCGTCAAGTGGTTCTGCAAAATTATTTATAACTCTCGTTAATTCAGCATCTAAATCCTGATCCAAACCTCTCATCATTTTCACATCTTCAATTTTACCGTCACTTATACTAAGAGCAACTATTTCCGTCCCTGCTACACGATTTGTCCTCGAAATTAGGGGATATCTGACGTGCCTCGCGATATATCTGTACAAGCTGTCGAATGGGCTTTTTTGTGGGGCTGGAGGGGGTGATATTTTGTCCTGAGGATCTTTTACATCAGTTGGTGATTCAGGTACCGGCGGCACATTCGTATTCACATTTACAATCCATCGGGCTTGGTTCTCATTTAATTTCCCTGTTTTAATCGGTTTAGCCGGAGGCGGAGGTGGGGGCGGCATATCAGAATCATCAATTGGCGGCGGAGGTGTGAGTGTTAGTTTGACGGTTTCTATTTTTTGAAATTGGTAACCATACTTTTCTAATACCATTTTTCGCTCGCCTGCGGACATTTTTGAGTAATCATAACCATGCGAATTGCCTTCCTTATCAGTTATAGAAACCCTCTGTATAAAATTGCCATCAACGAGCCAAGCTTGCTCATGTATTTTATAGCCTTTTGAGTTGGTATACTCGTTGTTGTATTTGATCGTTTTATTCGCTTTTGATTCAGGAGACTGTGGTGTATCAGTTTTTGTCTGCGGGACAAGGTCGAGCCAGCCGTAGGTTTTGCTAAAGCTCAAGGTCGAAGCACAAAGCAGCCCGGCGCAAACCGGCAGTACTGACAGGTATTTTAGCCTCGCTAAATTCCCCGATCGTTTTTGATGTAACATAATAATTCTCTTTTTTAAAAGGTTATAATTGAAAAATGAATGAGTAATGGATGATCCATTCAGTCCGTAGGCATTGTTTACTAAAAATGAGGAATAGCTGTGCGCATTATTTTCATAATAAGCCGTTTGTTCATCAGCGATATATTCATGGACTGCTTTGAGGCTGATTTGTAATAGGTAGATAAATGGATTAAACCAATTGATAATCTTGATGATCTCTAAAAAAATAATATCCCATGAGTGCTTTTGGCGGATATGAACCAGTTCGTGCCTGATGATAGTATTTGTCCCGTTTACATTTGTGCCGATAAAGAGATAATTAAAAAAAGAAAAGGCAACGTTTGAATCTTTGATTGCGACCAATTTATATTTTTCTTCCAGTAAATCACTCTGCGTTCCGATTAGTTTTTTCAACCGATATAGCTTATAAACAAGCATTAAAAACATAAAAACGGCGCCAAGAATATAAATCAATGAAAGCCCATCCCGGTAAGAAAAATTTGACGCCTCTGCTACCGCCTGATTTTTAATGGCATGCTTCAGAACAATAGTTGTTATTTCGCTGCCATGTTCAACAGGTTTTAAAACCCCAATTTGAATGACAGGAATTATGTACGAGATAACACAGCTTACTAATAAATAAATCCTGTTTAAACTATACAGGTTTCTTTATTAAAAAAAAGAAGGTAAAGCAGATAAAATATCGTCAGGTATATGTTAGCTTCTAATAAGTAATACAGCCAGGTCATGATTTTTTATTTTTAAGTTTGTCAATTAATGAGCTGAGTTCGTCCAGATCGTTCACGTCCAGCTTCTTTTCATCCACTATAAATGATACCAAACTTTGGTACGAATTGCTGAAATAGCTTTTCATCATCTTATCGAAGGTGAATTTTTTATAGTCGGATTCACTTATTTTGGAAAAATAAACATGTGAATTTCCATAGGCCTTGTGGTCAATAAAGCCTTTACCTTCCAATACTCTTACAACGGTTGAAACTGTATTGTATGCAGGTTTAGGATCAGACATTTCCTCGATAATGTCTTTTACCATAGCTTCTTTTAATAGCCATAGTATTTGCATTACCTGCTCTTCAGCTTTTGTAAGTTCTTTAATATTCATAGCAAACTATTTTTATAGTTTACCAAAGGTATAACTATTTTTATAGTTTGCAAACTATTTTCATAGTTTTATTGATTATTCTTTTAACAAAGGAAATTATACATTCAATTATTGCCCGGTATGTACCTG
Source organism: Mucilaginibacter sp. (assembly GCA_036495385.1). GTDB lineage: Bacteria > Bacteroidota > Bacteroidia > Sphingobacteriales > Sphingobacteriaceae > Mucilaginibacter. Next base: position 12,753 of record DASXMZ010000126.1, read on the forward strand.
GAAGTGGCACACAGTTAAGGGAGGCTCGTTAACAATATCAACCAAAGATTATTTCGACGAGGAATTTTTTGAAACCAAACAAGTAATTTATGTAAAGGGATGATCACACCGATTATTGGAAGGATTGCACCGATTTTAGAACGTAAAGAAACGGGTTTCAAAAAGTCTCCCCAACCGGGGGAGATTTAGAGGTGGCTCGCCAAACGCGGTTTTGGTCCGCTGTTAAAATAATTTTTTATTCGAAAATACCCTACTTCTTTCTCTATTTTAGCGACATCATAAAAGCCATGTCACTACTTCACCAGGTTGCTTTAACTTTCGTAAAAAATATCGGCCCAACTTTAGCCAAATCATTAATTGCTCATTTCGGGAGCGCCGAAGAGGTATTCACCGCTCCCTCAGTTAAGCTGCTTAAAATACCTGGAATAGGCGAAAAAACTGTAAGTCAATTGGATTTTGGCGAGGCCTTAGAAAAAGCTGAAAAAGAACTTCAATTTACGGAAAAGAATGGGATCGACATGATTTTCTATACCGATAGCAAATTCCCAAAACGCTTAAAAAATTGCAACGACTCGCCTATTCTGTTATATTCAAAAGGAAATGCCGACTTAAATGCTCAACGCATCGTTAGCATTGTAGGCACCCGCAATGCTACTGATTACGGCAAACAGCTTTGCAGGGATCTGGTAGATGAGTTGCAGCAAAATAATGTTTTGGTTGTTAGCGGCCTGGCTTTAGGAATTGATGTAGCGGTACACAAGGAATGTGTAAAACTTAACGTGCCTACT
>DASXMZ010000127.1:0-19730 GCA_036495385.1 Mucilaginibacter sp.
TATCAATTAGTTACAGTAACGTCATTTTAAACTTTTAACATCTTACAAGTCAGTCTTTAACCCATATTTATCACTAAACTTTTTATACAGCTGTTTATGAAGGTTATCCAGATTGATGTTGCGCCCCTGTATAAAAGCCGTTTCAACGTGAAGGGTTATCATATCCAATGCATCGCCTGTCGAGATAAACAGGTTAGCATCCTTTCCAACTTCAAGCGTTCCGGTAGTTTTATCTATCCCTAAAATTTTCGCGTTATTAATGGTGATCATGCTTAGGGCTTGTTCCTTGGTCAAACCATAACCAACAGCTTCACCAGCCTCGAAAGGCAGGTTACGCTGGCGCCAGAAACCTATACCCGTTAAGCCATATAGCACGCCTGCATCCTGCAGCATTTTTGGCAATTTATAAGGTAAATACACATCGTCATCATCCCGTTCCGGTAGCCTTTGTGTTTCTTTTAGTATCACGGGCACATTATTATCTTTCAGCACATTGGTCACCAGGTACGACTCACCGCCACCAACAATAACCAGTGAAATACCAAACTTTTTTGCAAAGGCAACAGCTTGTATAATTTCTTTAGCGTCATCGGCATTTACAAACAGTTTTTTTGAGCCATCGAACAACCCTTTCATAGCCTCGAAGCGGATATTTTTTACTTCAGGTTTTGTCATTTCCGAATAGGCCCTTGCTTCCGAAAACAAGTTAGTTATAGCAGCAATGGCTTTTTGTGCACGTTCGGCCGGCGTTTCCTGTGGGCCAGTTGGCGCTGGGGCACCGGGCCTTCTGCGTGGAGCTCTAGCAACCGGCCAGGTTAAATGAATGCCGATATCTGTTTTATATGCGGCATCCTGCCAGTTCCACGCATCCAACTGCACTACCGACGATTGGCCAGACATAATGCCACCATTTGGTGTTGGCTGCGCCAGCAATATGCCATTTGAGCGAACGGTGGGAATCACTTTTGAATCGGTATTAAAAGCGACGATGGAGCGTACGTTGGGATTAAGCTCACCGGTTTCCTCATCGTCAACAGTGCCTTTTGCGCCTTCTTCTATTTCGATCAATCCAAGGGTTGTTATCGGACAAATAAATCCCGGGTAAAGCTGTTTACCGCTAGCGTCTATAACATCGGCTCCTGAGATATTCGGAGAGGCTCCCTCGCCTATGGCGGTAATCTTACCTTTGTCAAAAACGATGTAGCCACTATTAATTACATTTCCGTTACCCACGTGTATAGTGACACCGGTTATAACAATAGGCTTTGACTGCGCTTTAGCCGGCACGATGTTAGCCTGTCCGTAAGTCAGGACGACACTTAGCAGTACCGCTCCAAAAATTAAAAATATCTTTTTCATCTTTATATATTCTAAATCTTCCCTTTCAGGAAGGTCCTATAGTTTCTTCATCAATTAATTCTCTTCTTATTTGCACATCTGCATATTTGCACGTCCGCACATTTACTAATCATTTTCATCCTCTTCGCTTGCCCGCGGACGACGACCTGGCGCCTTTTGGGTAGCAGCCCCTTTGTTTTTGGCGGCTATCATTTTTTGGATGATACGTGCCTCATCAGCTTTCATGGCCTTTTGATTTGCGGCATCTTTTTCAATGTCCCAATACGGAATACCATCTACATAAGTCTTTTCGGCAACGGCATAAATAGACAATGGATCGGCGGACCATAATACAATATCCGCATCCTTGCCAGGTTTAATACTACCTACGCGGTTATCTATATGGAGCATTTTGGCTGGATTCAGCGTTACAAATTTCAAGGCTTCTTCTTCACTGATATGTCCGTAGGTTACGGCTTTCCCTGCTTCCTGGTTTAAACGGCGTGCCATTTCCGCGTCATCGGAGTTGAAGGCAGTAACGATACCCATTTCGTGCATTATTGCGCCATTGTATGGGATAGCTTCTGCCACTTCCATTTTGTAAGCCCACCAGTCGGAAAATGTAGAACCTGCAATATTATGCGCTTTCATTTTGTCGGCAACTTTATAGCCTTCCAAAATGTGGGTAAAGGTGTTTATTTTAAAGCCCATCGAATCTGCTGCGTGCATCAGCATAGCCAGCTCTGATTGCACATAAGAGTGGCATGTTATGTTCCGTTTGCCATCTAATATCTCTACAATGGCGTCGAGTTCCAAATCGCGGCGAACGTTACTTCCCTTAACTGCGCGTGCAGCTTTGTATTCTTTGGCACGTGTAAATTCATCAATATAAACCTCTTCAACGCCCATGCGTGTCTGCGGGTAACGAGCTGCTCCGTTTACAGGATTGTTGTTGCTCCCTTTAACATTTTCGCCCAATGCGAATTTTATAAATCCATCTGCACCTTCAAACTTCATCTCATCGGGCAATACACCCCAGCGATGCTTGATTAGTTGTGTCTGTCCGCCGATTGGATTGGCCGAGCCATGCAGGATATGAGAGGTTGTTACGCCGCCTGCAAGCTGCCGATAGAGTTCTATATCTTCAGAGTTAAGTATATCTGCTATCCTCACTTCCGCACTCACAGCTTGTGTACCCTCGTTTATGCCTCCAGTACCGGCAATGTGCGAGTGCTCGTCAACTATGCCCGGCGAAATATGCTTCCCTGTTGCGTCAATCACCTTAGCATTACCTGCAGCCAGATTTTTACCAACGGCTTTAATTTTCCCATTTTCAATTAAAACATCGGTGTTTTTTAATATTCCTTCTTTTTCGTTTGTCCAAACGGTAGCGTTTCTAAACAACACCGTTTCCGCTTTGGGCAATTCAGTATTGCCAAAAGCAGCAAATGGGTAAATAACAGGGCCAACCTTAACGTCTGGTTTGGGCTGAGGCTTTTCGGCTTGTGTGATTGCAGCACTGGTATAAGTAGCCGTCCAGGTTATTTCGCTGCCATCGGGCATTGTTCCATTGCCACGAAAAGCAAGTGGTGAGGTTGCAGTAATATAACCGGTTAACCGGATGTTACCGCTTGGTTTATTTTTCAGGTCGAAATAGATGCTTACAATATCGCCCGCGCGGGTAATTGTTCCTTTTGCATGTACACTATCTGTACCTGTGCGGTCGACATTCACATCGTAAGCGCCAGGTGTACCCCCAATCTTTAAGGTCAGTCCTTGCAAGAGGTCGCTGGCAAAATCATAATTGCCGCGCAGGTCTGATACATCCATCCGGGTTACTACATATTGACGCCCTTCTATCCAGTTTTCGTAAATAATATTGTCTTTCTTAAACAAGTTGTCCGACGTAATGATAAAATTAGCCATTTTACCTTTTTCAAGCGTACCTACTTTATCGGCCACACCCAGCATTTCTGCCGGAATTGAAGTCAATGAACTTAAGGCTTGTTTTTCGCTTAGCCCGAAGTCAATTGCAGTACGAAGGTTTGTCCAAAAAGTAGCCGGCTTTTCGAGGCCAAACGCTGTTATCGCGAATTTTATACCGGCCTTTTCCATAGCTGCCGGATTAGTTGGCGCTAATTCCCAGTTTTTCAGTTGTTCGTAGGTTATGGTGCGTGCATCCAGTGGATCCTCTATGTCATATGGCTCAGGGAAGGTTAGTGGAATAATAAAACTGCTGTTGACGGCCTTCATCGCATCAATACGCCTGTATTCCTGACCATCGGTTTTAAAAATATATTGTTTGCCAAACTCTTTCGCTATTTTATTGGCACGCAAAACACTAAGGGCATCAGAGGCCTCAAATACCTGCGGAATACCTTGTGTGCGATTAAACTCCGCCAGTGAAATATTATATTCCTCTTTCTGATTTTTGTACCATTCGGCATCGTAATAGGTTTGACGCAATAATGCAATCGCCCCCATCAACGACGATGGGTAATTTGTAGCCGCAGTACCTTTGCTGAACGAATAATGAGCCCCGGCCTGGTCGTTCAACATCAGTTCATTATCGCGCTCGTCGCCTAAAGTTACCACCGCAGCAGTACCACGCGCAATACCGTCATGTATCAGTGTTTGCACTGCGCCAAAGCCATTTTTCTTAAAGTCCTCGGCTTTTGAAGCATCCGCATGAAAAATCGCCTTAGCATTCATTTCGGGTTTTATTGCTTCGTTCCACCCATAGGCTCCCGGTTTGGTTGAAGTATAAACGGCTGTACGACCAAAACCACCGCCCTGAGGAAATGCCGCCCGCGGCGCTTCGGGCATACCGTAAGTGGTGTAGGCATCTATTAGTCCGGGGTAAATGTATTTCCCCTTCAGGTCGATAATCACATAGCCCTTTGGCACTTTAATATCAGCACCTACAGCCTCAATTTTACGATCTTTAATTAGTAAAGTGCCATTGGGTATTGTTTGGTCGGCATTTACAACGATGTTGCCATTTGTAAACGCATATTGTCCGGGCCGCACATCCCAGGGCCCGTTGACGGGAAAAGTTTGCTGTGCACGCCCAAACAGCGCGCAAAATAAGACGCAACAAAAAAGTAAAAGTTTTTTCATTTAAATAATGGGGTCAGTTAATACAAACACTAATATATTAAACATTACTTGATACACATATTGGGGGAAGGTTTCATCATGGATTTGTTACAAACAAATATCAAAGCAATGTGGCATATATGCCCTTACGCTGGTACACTATTGTAAAATGCTGGTAATTGTTATTTTTGCACCTTAATTTTTTTAAGTGGGAAAAGACAAATTAAAACATTTTGCCGAAGTAAACACCTTCAGCAATGTTTTACAGCTTGATGCGGGAAAAGAATACAAGGGCAAATGGGCTACAGGATTTTTTAAAAATACTAACCCGGTTGTGTTAGAATTGGCATGCGGTAAGGGAGAATATACGGTTAATTTAGCCACGATGTTCCCTGACAAAAATTTTATCGGGATTGACTATAAAGGGAACAGGATTTGGCGCGGCGCAAAAACCGCATTGGAAGATGGGGTAAACAACGTCTCGTTTTTGCGTATTCAAATAGAAACCATTCTTGATTATTTTGCACCTGGCGAAGTAGACGAAATATGGATAACCTTCCCGGATCCGCAACCGCAGGTAAGCCGCGAGAAAAAGAGGCTTACATCACCCCGTTTCCTTGATAAGTATAAACTGGTTTTAAAACCGGGCGGCTTTGTTAACTTAAAAACGGACAATGATGGTTTCCATCTTTATACCGCAGAAAAGGTTAATGAGACCAATTTAAATCTGCACATAAAAACCGAAGATCTGTATAACTCAGAGTTTGCGGACGAAGTGCTTTCTATTAAAACCTATTACGAAAAAAAATATCTTAAAGAAAATAAGAATATTAACTACCTTAAGTTCTCATTTGATTGAGTTATGGATGATGACAATTTTTTCGAAAGGGTTTATGAAGTCGCACGTTTAATACCTGTTGGCAGGGTAACATCTTATGGAGCTATCGCCGCTTATCTTGGCACTAAAGGGTCATCGCGAATGGTGGGTTATGCAATGCAGGCATGCGGCAAGGCTTTACCTCCGGTTCCGGCGCACAGGGTGGTGAACAGGCAAGGTTTATTAACAGCAAAATTTCATTTCGGTGGTAATTTAATGGAACAAATGCTGGAAAGTGAAGGCGTTAAAGTTGTGGGCGACCAGGTGCAGGACTTTAAAAACCTGTTTTGGGACCCCTCTGTCGAACTGACGCTATAATATCGAAAAATCAAACAATCAGGCTACGGCTTTCAACGCCCCTTTATAGTCTGTCAACAGCCAGGTGTATAGAACAACAGTACCAAAAATTATATAAAATAGCTTCCCTGTAGCATTATCATGAAAAAGTGTATAAGCCAACGCTATTAAAATTACGCCAACAATAGATTCAATGAAACCGTGCAGTGGTAAAGAGATAACTTTTACCAGGCCAACATCGTAATCGGTCAAAATTGTCATTAACAAATGTATCCCGGCAAGGGCATAAGTAAATATGGACAGTGTTCCGGTAAAGCCGAACACAGTTGGTGAAGCCAAAAGAAATATCACCACAATATAGTCGATAATGCCATGAATCGCCGGGGAAATAAACTTCATATAATATATTGTTAACAGTTTTTGAAAAGCCCGGAAGCTTTTCTATTCTTTATTCATTTGTAAAAGTTCAATCTTGTTTCCAAAGGGGTCAATAAAGGCAAATCGTTCCCTTCCGGGTATATATGGTTCTTCTACTATTTCAACTATTTTTTCTAAAAGGTTCCTCGCAGCCCTAACATCTGCAATTTCAAAAGCCGGATGCCGTTTTGTTTTTATCACCTCCTTTTCCACGCCCAGGTGCAATTCAATATCTGCGAGCTGGTACCAGAGTCCGCCGTTTGCCATCAGGGAGGCAGGTTTTGGAATCTCCTTCAAACCCATAATATCTGTGTAAAACCCCCTCGCTTCATCTTCCTTGCCTTTCGGAATACAAATTTGTACGTGGTCTATTCGTTTGAAGTTTATCATTTAAAAAAATTTATTGACTCATAGATAACTTACTCATCTTCGGCGAATGTTAGTACATAATTGTTATTATCTAAAATTGAAAACTCAGTCGCGCCATAAAAAGCTTTTTCTAACGGCTTAAGCACAGTTACCTTGTCTTTTATCAGCTCAAAAAACTCTCTTATCTTTTTTAACTGGATATAAAGTAGGAGAGAGCCGCCATTCTGCCGGCTAATCGCGGGAAGATCTTCACCTAAGCTTACAAAAGTTTGAAACATGCAGGTGATCTTCCCATTTATCATCATGACCCACACAAAATTGGGACCTGCTTCGGGGACAGACATCGCAACCTGGAATCCGATTGATTTATAGAAATCAATGGTTTCGTTTATGTTGTTCACAAAGATATTCGGCGACAAACTTTCCATAGGATTATATTTAAGAAGTAAAATTATTTTTTTATTTCGGATTTGGAACGTTCGATTTCGGATTTATTTAACTTTAAAAACTGAAAGAAAAATCTATGCAAGCTGCAAACTCCGAACTGCAAACTCAGGACTTAAAGCGCTGTACCTGGGCAGGCTCAGACCCACTATATGTGAAATACCATGATGAAGAGTGGGGCAAAGAAGTTCATGACGATAAAAAGCTATTCGAGTTTTTGATTCTTGAATCGGCACAGGCGGGTTTAAGCTGGATAACCATATTACGGCGGCGTGAGGGTTACCGTAAGGCTTTTGCCAATTTTGATGTAGAAAAGGTGGCGGCTTTTGGTCCTGAGGACGTGGAGCGCCTGTTAAATGACACTGGTATTATCCGCAATAAGTTAAAAGTAAAATCGGCAATAAATAATGCAAAGCTGTTTATTGAGCTACAAAAAGAGTTTGGCTCGTTTGACAAGTATATGTACGGATTCCTGCCTGGTGGCAAGCCTATTAATAACTTTTCCGGAATCACCCCAGCCAGCACCCCGATTTCAGATGCAATAAGTAAAGACATGAAAAAACGCGGATTTACTTTCTTTGGTTCAACTATATGCTACGCCCATATGCAGGCTACGGGAATGGTGAATGATCATTTACCGGATTGTAGTTTTAAGTGACACGAATTGCACGAATTTTTTCGAATGGCTCAAATTAAACTATATGGTTAATAATTCTATTTTTGTATCAAACGTTTGCATAAATACGCTGATAAGATTCGCGTAATTCGTAAAAATTCGTGCAATTGGTGTTACGTAAAATCATGAAAAAACTATTTCTTTTGGACGGCATGGCCCTTATTTACCGGGCGCATTTTGCTTTGAGTAAAAGCCCCCGTTTTACTTCGGGCGGGTTGAATACATCAGCTGTTATGGGCTTTACCAACACACTGCTCGATGTTTTGAAAAAGGAAAGGCCTACACATATGGCCGTGGTGTTTGACACAGAGGCGCCAACCGAACGTCACATAGATTTTGCGGACTATAAAGCACAGCGGGAAGCAATGCCCGAGGACCTGTCTGCGGCAATACCTTATATATACAAGCTAATACTTGGTTTCAATATACCTGTTATCACATCTGATGGTTATGAAGCCGACGACATCATCGGCACCCTGGCCAAAAAAGCCGAAGCAAAGGGATACCAGGTATATTGTATGACACCCGATAAAGATTTTGCACAGCTGGTATCCGATAATATCCGCATTTATAAGCCCGCGCGTATGGGAAACGAAATGGAGATATTAGGTGTGAAAGAGGTATTGGAAAAATGGGAGATAGAGCGGGTGGAGCAGGTTATTGATATCCTGGGATTATGGGGCGATGCGGTGGATAACATCCCAGGCATTCCCGGTATCGGCGAAAAAACTGCAAAAACGCTGATCAAACAATATGGCTCGATGGAAGAAATAATCAGTCACAGCCATGAGCTAAAAGGAAAAATGCGTGAGAATGTGGAGCAATTTGCCGAACAGGGACTGTTATCAAAAAAACTCGCAACCATCCTTTTAAATGTACCTGTTGAGCTGGACGAGGCTGGATTGGAAATGTGCGCACCCAGCAAGGACCTTCTTGAACCGCTATTTGCCGAACTTGAATTCCGCACACTTGGCAAACGTGTTTTTGGTGACGATTTTAGTATTACAGAAGTTAAGTCTGTCGGCATACAAACCGATTTGTTCGGAAACGAAGTAGCCATAGGTCGTACCACGATGACGGTTGATATAAAGGATATTGCCGAACCGGAATTTGAGATTGCTTCAAAAAACATCAACACCGTACCGCATCAATATCACTTAGCAGATACTCCCGAAAAACGAAAAAAACTTATTGAAGAGCTTCAGCAGCAGAAAAGCATTTGCTTCGATACGGAAACCACCGGTACCGACGCCAATCATTGCGAATTGGTAGGGCTATCATTTGCCATAAAACCAACGGAAGCATGGTACGTTCCCGTCCCCGCGGATCAGGATGAGGTAAAGAAAATAGTAAATGAATTTAAACCCATTTTGGAAAATGCGTCGATCAGCAAAACAGGACAAAATATAAAGTTTGATATTTTAATGCTGAAATGGTACGATGTTGAAGTAAAGGGTGATTTGTTCGATACCATGATGGCGCACTACATCATCGACCCCGATACCCGACACAACATGGACGTGCTTTCTGAAAATTATTTGGGTTATAAGCCGGTTTCCATTACCGAACTTATCGGACCAAAAGGAAAGGCCCAGGGCAGTATGCGGGATGTGGAAATTGAGAAAATAAAAGAATACGCTGCCGAAGACGCCGACATTACACTGCAACTAAGAACAATTTTTGAACCTAAATTAAAAGAGGTTGAAAGCGAAAAATTGATCCATGAAATTGAACATCCCCTGATCTATGTTCTTGCCGACATGGAATACGAAGGGGTGCGCATCGATCATGACACGTTGCGTGAGTTCTCTAAAGAACTGGAAACCGATATCGTCAAACTCGAAAAAACAGTTTATGAAAAGGCTGGTGTACGGTTTAACATAGCATCACCGAAACAATTGGGCGAGGTGCTTTTTGAGAAACTACTACTCGATCCCAAGGCAAAAAAAACCAAAACAGGCCAATACCAAACCGGTGAGGATGTTTTATTGTCGTTAGCAGCAAAAAGTGATATCGTTAGAGATATTTTGGATTTTCGCCAGTTGCAAAAGTTGAAGTCAACTTATGTGGATGCCTTGCCAACGATGGTGAACCCCAAAACAGGCCGGGTGCACACATCATACAACCAGGCGGTGGCAGCAACCGGCCGTTTAAGCTCTGTCAACCCTAACCTGCAAAACATTCCCATCCGTACCGAACGCGGGCGTGAGGTTAGGAAAGCATTTATTCCGCGCGATGAGGGCCATACCATTGTATCTGCGGATTACTCGCAGATAGAATTACGTATCATCGCTGAGATCAGCAAGGACGCAAACATGACGGAGGCCTTTGTTAAGAACCTGGACATCCACACTGCAACAGCTGCAAATGTTTATGGCCTTTCACTGGAGGAAGTAACCAGCGACCAGCGACGTAATGCGAAAGCGGTGAATTTTGGTATTATATATGGCCAATCGGCATTTGGTTTGTCACAAAGCCTGGGGATACCAAGAAAAGAGGCGGCAGATATTATTGAAAATTATTTTGCCCAGTACCCCGGCATCAAGCAATATATGGCTGATACCATGAACTTCGCCCGCGAAAATGGATATGTATGTACCCTAATGGGCAGGCGCAGGTATCTGCGCGATATTAACTCGGCCAATGCGACGGTTCGTGGTTTTGCTGAGCGAAATGCCATTAACGCGCCCATACAAGGATCGGCGGCAGACATGATCAAAATTGCGATGATCAATATTCACCGCGAGTTTAAAGCCCGCAAGCTGGACGCCCGCATGACCATGCAGGTACATGACGAGTTGGTTTTTGACGTGCCACACCATGAGGTGGAGATAGTAAAGCCCATCATCACCGAGAACATGAAAAATGCAATAAAGACCACGGTACCTATATTGGTTGAAATTGGTGCCGGTGCAAATTGGCTGGAGGCGCATTGATTGGGTTAGTGAGTGGTTGATAAGGTTGGATTAAGTTGATTGGTTATAGGAAGTTTTGAAATTATTGAAACCGGGAAGCTAATCAAACCCAGCTAAAACAAGGGTGTCATGGTGAGCCCCGTCGAACCATGTGCGCAAAGGCACAACGCCAATGCATTAACGCTCATGCAATGCTGATAGGCCACCTTACGGGGCTCACGCCGACAGCCTTATTTAATCAGCTTCAATTCGTGTAATTCGAAATAATTCGCATAATTAGTGTTCAATCCCTAAGCCCGCCACATCCCTCAACACCCACTTCCCATCCCTAAACTCCGGCATTTTGTAAGGGTTATTACTGGTTAAGAACGGCCCGTCCAAATCAGCCCAATCGCATTGTGGAGCGAGAGCAATCCCGGCCAGGGTGGCGCAACTAGTTTCGCTCATACAGCCGATCATTAATTTTAAACCCAATTCCCTTGCTTTTAATATCATTTGATGCGCCTCGTACATTCCTGCGGATTTCATTAGTTTTATGTTGATACCATGATATACCCCTTTGGCTTTTTCCACATCAGGCAAACGTTGCACTGCTTCATCGCCGATTATTGGGATCGGGCTACGCTCAGTTAACCAGGCATTACTGTCGATGTCTGTTTTGAGCATGGGTTGTTCAATCAGTAAAACACCCTGTTCGCGCAGCCAGTGGGTTAAATCGAGGCTTTGCTGCAGGTCGGTCCAGCCCTGGTTGGCATCAACAAAAAGCGGACGGTCGGTTACTGAACGGATAGTTTTTATAAGGTCTTTATCACTATCCCTGCCCAATTTTACCTTGATAATTTTGCAATCAGGAGCTTCCTTTACTTTTTGAATGATCATTTCAGGTGTGTCAATGCCGATGGTAAAACTAGTTACCGGCATTTTTGATAAGTCGCTTCCCAATAATTTCCAGCAGGGTTTGTTTTGAAGTTTCCCGTCAAGGTCGTGCAGCGCAATGTCAATTCCGGCTTTTATAGCTGGATTACCTGGTGCTATAGCATCCAAATAGGCGATGATCGCTTCAAAATCAAATGGATATTTGAATTGCTTTGCATCTACTTTGCTTAAAAAATCTGTTGCCGTTTGAAAGCTTTCGCCCATATAAGGAACCATGGACGCTTCACCATATCCTGTTTGGCCTTCATGCTCAACCTGTATAAGCATTAATGGCGTTGAGGTACGCGAAAATTTGGCAATGGTAAACGTATGCTTCAACAGCAATTCGAAGGGTTGGTAAGTCAGTGTCATGTTAAATTCAAAGCTAAAATTTTCTCACCGAAATTGATGCTTATCTTTGCGGTTATGCCGGAACAAATTTATTCCCCGTTTACAGCCTTTAATTTTAGCAACCGTTACTGCTTTTTAACCGGACAAACACTAAGTTCAGAAGAAGAGAAAATACAGGTATTCCCGCAATGGCTCATGAGTCGGTATAACCTCGAAGATAAGTCGTTCAAATTGCTTGACGAGAGTATGGCTACTTATAAGGACCTGAAAATCCCTTGTGCTGCACAAGTAAATGAAAAATTTCTGGAACCTTTAGAAGCTGAAATAGCTGCGGCATTTGAAATTGGTTACGAAGCCGTGAAAAATCTTGACGAGCTAAAATTATTTCAATGGGCGGGGAAATTGCTTTATGGAATTATTTTTAACGAGATACAAAGCGGTATCAAATTACAGCATGCACAGGGCGAGGAATTCAATATTTCGCAGGCCATTATTCATAAGTTCAACAACCTCCATTTAATGTTGCAAAGCTTCAATCTGCCCATAATTTTTGAAGATTTTAAGCCATATAGTTTTTTTCTATTTAAAGTAGACAACAATATAGAGGAATTTGGATACCGGGATGAGATCAATACGCTTACTTTTTCATTGCGCATAAAAGATTTTGGGATGATCATTTGCCTGCAAGACAACGGGGCGAACGGCAAATATCATAAAGAAGTATTTGACAAGATCAAAGATGAAGTTTTGCATCCCATCCAGTTCGAAGAGTTTAGCGGGCGCGTGTTTTACTCGGCCTATCTGTTTAACCGTTTACCTGAGTATAATATCTTGCCTGTTGACGACAGTATTTATATCGAAGCTATGCCCCTTCGCGGTATGAGCAATAAACCATTGTTTGATGATTGGATGAACAAAGTTTACGGGCAGGTGCTTGAAAGCTTTTGGAAAAACTGGGGTTTCCTCCTTTTGGAGATCATTAAAAACCCAGAAAAACCAATGAGCTTTTTATTCAAACCTGACGACTCCATTATTAATGCAGCAGAGATTGAACTTTCTCGGTAATCTGACCTATAAAATCATGGACAACATGGGGATTGAGTGCTATTGTAACCAATAAACCACTCAATGCTCCAAACATGTGCGCGTCGTGATTAATGTTATCGCGGCCTTGTTTTGAAGCATAATTACAATAAATCAGGTACAATACGCCAAATAAAACTGCCGGTATACCGATGGGGATAAACATTAAATACATATTGCTTACCGGGTTATATAAAATTGCACCGAATATAACACCACTGACAGCACCTGACGCGCCAAGACTATGGTACCAGTCGTCATTTTTATGTTTATATACTGTTGGTAAATCGCTTAATATTAAACAGACTGTATACAACAAGCCAAATTGCCAGTGGCCAATAGTCCTTTCCAAATCGAATGCAAAAAAATAGTAAGTGAACATGTTAAAGAAAAGATGCATCCAATCATTATGGATAAGACCGCTTGTGATTATGGTGTAAATCCGCTGTCCCCGCGCAACACTATACGGATGTAATATCATATTACCATAAGCATTCTCGTTATAAAAGGCCCATAAAGTGGAAGCGATTGTAATTGCAAATATGAATGAAGCAACCGGCGCCGTCATTATGGTAACCAACATTCCGGGTTCAGTCCCCTGCAATAAGATATTCATCATTTTATATCAAGTTTAGTATCCGTCAGCAACCGGCCAACGGGGTAGCGAAGATATGTTTTTTCAAAATAAGGTGAGTTGCGGTAAACAAAGTTTAGTTGTGCCGTTGCACTGTTTGCCAGTTTTGGATCCTTCGCTTTTTCGTCTTCCAGCTTTTTCTTCAAATCCGGATCCTTTCTTAACAGACTGGCGGCTACATCTTCAAATACATAAGCAGAAAAATATTCCTTCTCCCCTAAAACCGAATCAAAAAAGTTCCATGCAAAAAATGAGTCAACCCCTTGTGGTTCCAATGTTTCAACTATGTAACGATTAAGCGGTTGGTTAGTGTAAACAACGTAATCTCCGGTATAAAATTTAACATTTTGCTCAACAGGGTTTAGCTTGACGCTGCTGTGCAGGTAATGTCCCTCATAGGGCCTGGATGATGTTTTGTAGTCGCCGATGTAATACATCTGCAAATCAAGCGTAGTATCATGCGATAGTCGGTGCATAGCCACGTTATTCAACTTAAACAGGTCTATTATTTTCCCCCATGCCTGTGGTATAATATAGGCTACCGGCTTATCTGCGGTTGCGCTTACGGTATAGTTATCGTAATATTTTATCGTTTTAGTGTAGGGTTTACTTCTGTCATAGTATAAACGCGGCAACCCACTCACCTCACTTGGTTTGTATCCCGCTGTATAGCCTTTGAAAACCAGGGTATCATAATTCTTATGGTCAAGTTCCCAGTTAAGCGCGAAGGTCTTTTGCTGTTTTACCTGCTCGTCTGCCTTTTGTTTTAGCTCCCCTATCTGTTTTGCATCACGCTCATAAATGTCTATGAGGTTTTGCATAAAATCATAGGTGGCATAAACCCTTTTATCAAACTGTTTTAGCATGTGGGTTTCGGTGATATAACTGATAATATTATGCTGTGCAGTATATCCGGTCGCAAATCGCGGCGTTTCCAGGAAACTTACAATACCCGAATCGGGACTCGTTTCTTCGCTTTCAACATAAGGAGTCATTTCGTAGCCGCTTATTTTCATCCGCTTATAAAGCTCAGGCGAAAGTGTTTTTGAGGTATATTCGGCAAGTATTGGATTTTGTTTGTCTTTTTGGGTTTCGATCAGTGTCATCACATACTGATAATCGGCCCCATCGCTGGTGTGATTATCCAAAAAAACCTCGGGGTTCCAGGTATTCAATATTTGTTCAAAAGCAAGAGCATTGCGGCTATCAACTTTTATAAAGTCCCGGTTAAGATCCAGGTTCCGGTAATTACCCCTGAAACCATATGCCCGCGGTCCATTTTGGTTAATGCGGCTAACACCACGGTTTAAGCATCCATCAATATTATAAACAGCGATTAAACAAATAACAACATTCTTAGGTAATGCATTTCTTTTGAGAAGGTCGCGGGTTAGCATCATACTGGCATCTATGCCTTCGGGTTCACCCGGATGAATACCATTATTTATCAATAGCACTCTTTTGTTTTGCTTTTTGATAAGAACAGGATCAAAAATCTTATCTCTTGATAAAACAACTAACGTTAAAGGTTTTCCAACGTCCGTTGTACCATAGTTAACCAGCTTCATCTGCGGATATTGCTTAGACAAATTTTTGTAGTAAGCGATTATCTCGTTATAGGTCGCCGTATAATTTTTATCCTTACTTAACTCAAAAGGGGTTAGTTGGGCTTTTACCGTGCAGCAAATAAGACAGACTATTATTACCGATAGGGTTTTTTTCATTTTACAGATTTGGACAAATATAATTATGGAGAGTCAGGAGACAAGATACAAGAATCAAGATAAAAGTTAAGTTAAAAGACTGTCTTGGTTCTGGTCCTTGTTTGCGCCGCTTCTAACCTCGTCCTGAATTTTCTTCGGCAAACTTTTAAATATTAAATCGTAGGAATGATCTATCATTTCAAACAGCTGCCTTTTGGTTAGGGAGCCATTCATATATACGGTATTCCAAAGTTTTTTATTCATATGGTAACCGGGTTGTACTTCAGTATACCTTTCGCGCAGTTCAACCGCGAGTTCCGGGTCACATTTTACATTAAAGCGGTCGCCGGTTTGGATACTGGTTAACAAAAAGAGTTTTTCGCCAACTTTAAAAACTAAAGTATCCTCACCGAAGGGCAGGCCTTCGGTTACGCCCAGCTTTTGCAGGCAATACTCACGAAGTTCTTCTAAATTCAATTTATTAGTGGAAAGTTCTGATTATTTTAGTGTGTGAAACTACGTTGCCAAAAAAGTATTTAAAGCCTATTGTAATCTGGGTGTATTGGTCGGTGGCGTTGTTTCTAAATTTAGCCGGGTTGTCATTGTATCCATCAAGACCTTCGCCAAAAGCAAAGTTATGTATATAACCCACGTCTATGGCCATTCCGGGTTCATTATAAGCATCGTAGATCTTAAACTCGTACCCAAACCTAAAGGGAATCATCAGATCAGTACTCTGATCCTTTCCCGGAAAAGTATAACTGGGATCATAAAAAGGGTGCCGCACTACAGTATTGGTATTGCTTATCACCCCAAAACCAGTGCCGCCGTAAAAATTCTTTAATGCTTCTAATAGCTGGCTATCTTCGTAGTCTATTATTTCGCCGAGGTGCAAATCGGCGTGAAGAATTACCGCCTTGTAATTATTTGTGTATGCACGGCCATATTTGTCTATACTTAAATCATGCGCGGCGCCGCCCGATAGTTGCCCCAATTGAAACTCGATCGCAATTGGCACGTATGGGCTATAATTGTAAATAAAACTTAAATCAAATGCAGGATGGTAATATTGCTGCTGAACGTTGGTATAACCCCGTATATAGCTGGCTCCAACACCAATACCAAGTTCCTGGTAGTTATACCCACTTTGAGCGTTTGCTGTTGTTACCGCAATTGTTGCAATAAAGAATAAAATATATTTTTTCAAATGCTAAATGTTGATCAATATTTTTAATATTAGGCGTTTCTCCAAAAATATAAATTTTAGCGATACAAATCCTATATGAATATCAATTTAAATTCTGATTTTACCGTTACTGAACGATTTTTAAAATATGTGACAATAGATACGCAGTCTGATCCAGGCTCATCTTCTTTTCCTTCGACCGAAAAGCAGAAAAATCTTGGGCATTTGCTGGTAAACGAACTGCAGACAATTGGAATTCAGGATGCTCATCTTGATCAATTCGGATATGTATATGCAACTATTCCGTCAAACACCGATAAAGAAAACATTCCTGTCATTTGCTTTTGTTCACACATGGATACATCTCCCGATTGCAGTGGTAAGAATGTAAAACCAATAGTTCACAAAAATTACCAGGGAGCTGATATCATTTTACCAGGCGATCCGTCGCAAATAATCAAATTAAAAGAACATCCTGATCTGAAAAACCAGATCGGCAACGACCTTATTACGGCAAATGGCACAACTTTGTTGGGCGCTGATAATAAAGCCGGCGTGGCGGAAATTATGGACGCCTGTTACCAACTTATTAACCATCCCGAAATAAAACACGGCAAAATCAGGATATTGTTCACTCCCGACGAAGAAATTGGCCGTGGTGTTGACAAAGTTGACATAGACAAACTTGGAGCTTATGCCTGTTATACCATTGATGGGGAAAATGCGGGAAATATGGAAAACGAAACCTTTTCGGCTGACGGTGCAAAGCTAATTATAAAGGGCATTAGCGCTCATCCTGGATTTGCAAAGGGTAAAATGGAAAGCGCTATAAAAATTGCCGGGCGAATAATTGCTGCGCTCCCTTTTGATTTATCACCTGAGGGAACCGAAGATAAACAAGGCTTTATTCACCCGGTAGCTGTTGAAGGCCATGTGGAAATTGCTTCTATTGATTTTATAATTCGCGACTTTGATGATGAAAAGTTAACGGCTCATACGCACAGCATTCGTAAAATTGCCGATGGTGTGCTAAAAAAGCATCCCGGATCATCGTATGAATTACAAACAAGACCCCAATACCGCAATATGAGGGCTGTACTGGATAAACACCCAAAAATTGTTGAATATGGCATGGAAGCAATAAGGCGGACCGGATTGAAGGCTAAGCTTTGTAGCATAAGGGGAGGTACTGACGGCTCGCGGCTTTCATTTATGGGCCTGCCCTCTCCCAACATTTTTGCCGGCGAACATGCATTTCACAGCAAACACGAATGGGTTTCCATCCAGGATATGCAAAAAGCCGTTGAAACTATTTTGCATTTGTGTATGATTTGGGAGGAACGGGGTTGAATTTCGGAATTCGGTCCAAAGGACTCCTTCGGAGATTTTCGATTTCGGATTTACTTAAAGTGTTTAATATTCTGACCTCCGACTTCTGACCTCCGTCTATTTCTCCCTTAACAAATCATCCGTCAGCTTTTCAAACTCATCTATAAATTGCGTGTAATAAACTCCGGTACCCGGGCCGCTAAAGCCGGTGTGTATTTTACGAACGTCACCTTTTTTGTCGATAATAATCGTCGTTGGAAAGCCTTTAAAGTTGGCAAGCATGGGGAGGCTTTTTTCAGGATCACCGTTAGCCGGGGTAAAACCGGTTATTAAAAGCGGGTACGGAATGTCAAAATGTGTTTTCAGTTGTTTCAGGGTTTTTTGTGATTTAGCAAAATCCGTTGTACGTTCATAAGCCAGACCGATGATTTCAACCCCTTTAGGATGATATTTCTTATAATAACTGCTAACAAAAAAATTAGTTTCGTCCATACAATTCGGGCACCAGGAACCTAAAATTTGGACAATTATAACTTTGTTTTTAAATCGGCTGTCGCTCAATGAAACCTTGTTTCCGTTAATATCTTTAAAGGTAAATGCTATTTTCTTATAGCCCGGTTTTAAAGCGGTGAGCGAATAGGCGTCGGGTAACTTTGCATTGCTGTTTTTAACGGCGTTCCAATTTTGAACAAATGTGTAGCCGGCATAGTATTTACCCCCGATTATTGTTTTCGGGTTATTGATCTTCGCGATAAACAAATAGGCATGCCCCCCGTCGAAACAAGAGAGATATAGTTGATTACCAGCAACGGTTCCTTCAAGATAGCGGTAATCGCCTGTTGTGCTTAAAAATGTTCCGGTAAGCTTAGATCCTATCTGTGTAAATTCTCCCACCAATTGATCTTTGCTTTCTCCTTCTCCAAAACTGGCTGACCATCTGCCCGAAACGTCAAACGCAGGTTTTTCAGCAGTTTTGAAAAAACGCCAGGATGTATTTGGAGTTGCGGTAAAATCCATAGCCACATCTTTATCACCAAGGTGTTTTATCCATTTTCCTCTTAAATCACTTCCATGGAGCTTTAATTTAAACTCGGAATTAAATAAAGGCATGTGAATAAAAACTGAATCGCCTTTTGATTTTACATCGGTTACTTTAAGCCGTTCAGCGCCATTAATTATTACCAGGTGCTGATGCGCGGCGGTATCTTTAACTTCAAAATTAAAAGGTAGTCCTTTGCCGGTAGAGTTTTGTAAAACCCCACGCCATATGCCGGTTTTAAGTTTGGTTTGTGCTGAAGCTATGTGTAAAACAATAAGAAATAATAGCGCAAGTAGGGACGCCTTGAGTTTCATAGTCAATAAATTAAGGGGGGTTATTTTTTTAAGGCATTTTCAATATCGCCAAGCTTATTTAAAAAGCGCTCGTTGAATTGACTTTGTTTGTCCAGGCTACTTAAAAATTGCACGTTAAATTCTTGTTGCTGCTGAAATTGCAAAATAGAAACGTCAACAAAATGTTTTAATGAATCGCCTGTTTCTTTTAGTATAACAGTGTGTTGATTCAATATCTCTGTGTGTTGATTCAGTATTTTAGTGTGCTGATTCAATATTTCTGTGTGTTGATCTAATATTTCTGAATGATGATCGAGCTTCTCCGCCTGCTGATCCTGTTTGCGCAGCATTTCTGAAATAACCACTAATAAATCTTTGTCGGACATACACAAATTTATTAAAATTAATCAGCTATTTCAACACCTCTCTTGATATGACAATTCTTTGAATCTCGGATGTCCCTTCGTATATCTGGGTAATCTTCGCATCGCGCATTAAGCGCTCAACATGGTATTCTTTTACGAAGCCGTAACCGCCATGTATCTGCACCGCTTCAACAGTCACCCTCATGGCAACCTCCGATGCATATAGCTTAGCCATCGCGCTGGCTTGTCCATAGGGCAAACCGTTGTCTTTTAACCACGCAGCTTTATAACATAATAAACGCGCCGCCTCAATCTCAGTAGCCATATCAGCTAGCTTAAATTGTGTAGTTTGCAGATCGGCAATAGTTTTTCCAAATGCCTTTCGTTCCTTTGAATATTG
>DASXMZ010000128.1:0-10045 GCA_036495385.1 Mucilaginibacter sp.
GGTAGCACATGTCAAATCAAAACTTAACATCGAAAAGGTAAGGTATGTGGGTAATCCAGGCCAATCCTGCAGCCGTGTGCTGTTCATTCCCGGAGCTGCAGGCGGTCAGCGGCAAATAGAAGCCATAGGGAAAGTAAAACCTGATGTATTGATATGCGGCGAAATACAGGAATGGGAGACCGCCGAATATGTACGCGATGCATTGGCAAAAGGTGATAACTTATCGCTGGTAGTTTTGGGCCATATAGCAAGTGAAGAACCCGGCTCGGAATTCATGCTCAACTGGCTTAAAGAGAAGGTTCCGACTGTTAAAGCTACCCATGTGCCTTGCGGGAATTCTTTATCGTATATGTAGTTGATGTACAATTGCCAGGTATTTCAAGTCTACAAAAGGATCCGACTATAACTAATTTTTTGGGTAAGACATTTTCCCCGCCTTTACAATGAGCGTAATAGCCGCGGCCAGCCACCAAAACGCTTGAACACCCGCAAAGGCTGTAACCCAAAAAGGAAGCACAAGATTGAGCAGAAAAACAATGCCGAGGATGAAAAACGCAGCACCTATCAAAACAGCCAGGTAGCCGAATATTCGCGGGAGAACTTCTGAACCGAGTAAAACAATACCAAGCGGCATAAAAAAAGCGGGCGCTGCAATTATAAAGTATAGATGCTGAACAGCACTGATGATATTCATGCTGATCAAATGACCGACCTGCGGATTGTCAAACATAACGGCTATGTAAAACGTTATTTCTATCAGGCTAACCATCATCAATACCGTAGCACCGAAAAAAGTTGCCCAGCCCGAGAGGCGGTTTTGTGCGCCGGCGAGGATAACCAGTGCGAAAGCGAAAAGTGTAATAAAAAAAGGGCCTACTGCTTGTAACCACGCACCCCACAGTATTGAATTATAATATTGTCTGCCAAACGCAATCAGCTGATCCGTCGATGCGCCTGGTGGCGGACCTGGATTTATATTAAATGATATCCCGATCATTAATACACCGGCAATGCCGCTGATTCCGCTCAGAATGCAAAATGTTTTGGGGGATATGGATTGGTTTTTCATAACATTTTAAGCCGGCAATCTTACAGATAGGTTATAGCGATGTAAATGGTTTGGGTGCTTCCATTAAAATTAAACTTTGCATCCTGGTATTTCGGCGGGCCGAAATGTCCGCGTGCGTTATTGGAGGCGCCAACTCCCTCCTTTGGAATACCTAAAAAATTAGTATCCATTTTCTTATTGTTGTTTTCATCGTGAAATACGGCCACTGCATATTCGCCGGCAGGCAGATTTTCAAATACAGCCGTTGCTTTCTTATTGTTTATTGACACAAAAGACAGTTTTAGCGCCTTATCGGGCGACTTGGGAAATCCTTTTTCCTGGTTATATAACGCGAGTGCCGCATTGCCCCGGTCATTTCTAAAATTAGAAATGACAACCGTTAATGTTCCCGCCGAGGTAAGAAACTTTGCTGCGGATATACCTTGAAATTTAAAAGGGCTCAGAAGAAGCAGCGTAAAAATTAATCTTCGTTTCATATAATCGATGCTTAGCTTTTAAATTAATACAACAAAAATAATATTTATATGATAAAAATACAGTAATATTGATGTAATTGCAAAATATTTTGGATTGTTTTTTTACCATTGTATCAGAAATCATATAAAAGATGAATAAAACGGTGGAATTGGTTAATCAGTGGGCAGATTTTGAAGAAAAGCACCCAGACGGCGACCTGGACGAGTTTTGCAGATATCAACTGACCGCAAAACGAGAAAAGGAATCTGTTAACGATTTATTTAATGGCGAGATACCGCGCCGGGCGGATATTGTGATTACCAAGCTGATTGACAGGTTGGCAAGAATACACATGATATATGTTCAGATTGCGTTAAAAGATATGCAGATTAGCCATTTTGAAGAATTTAGTTTATTAAGCGCGATTGCCAATTTAAAAACACCCCGCAAAACAGAGGTCATCTATCATACTATAAATGAGCTTTCAACTGGATTGAATTTGCTGGCTGGCATGAACAAACAAGGGTATATCACAGAAGAAGACGACCCGGATGATAAGCGGTCCAAAAGGTTGAGGCTAACTCCAAAAGGCGAAAAAGTGCTGCAGGAGTGCTATGAAAGATTCAGTAAAATTCCAGAAATTCTTTTTATGGATATACCTGAAGAGGATGTCAGGCTATGTACCCAGCTTCTGAAAAACGTTGAAATTAAATTCGCCAAATTATGGCTTCAGCATAAAAGCAAAACATTTGATGAAGTATATGAACGTATTACCAGAAAAGAACCGTAACATTTTTATTGGATTTAGATTTATGCAATCGGTTGCATAAAATGTTTTATATATTAGCTCAATAATATAACGCCGGGACGATGGTCTTTCGCATATACCAAAATCAGTAAGAAAAGTATTTACACTATGAAAATTTCACTAAGAAATGTTTTTGCTGTGTTTTTTTGCCTGCTCTGCTGTTCATCAGCTTATTGCCAGGTGAGGTTACCAAAGCTGGTTGGCGACAGTATGGTACTTCAGCGGGATACAAAAGTAAACATCTGGGGCTGGGCGGCGCCGGGCGAAAAGGTAACGATCAGGTTTATGGGAAAAAGCTATCACACCGTTACTGGCTCAGATGGAAAATGGCTGGCAGTATTAAAACCGGTGAAGGCCGGAGGCCCTTATAGCATGGATATTAGCGGAACCAATAAAATTACGATAAAAGATATATTAATAGGTGATGTGTGGTTTTGTTCCGGACAATCGAACATGGTTTTGCCGATGGAGCGGGTAAAGGAAAAATATCCTGAAGCGATCGCCAGCGCGAACTATCCTGAAATTCGAAATTTCTTTGTACCCACGCTTGCTGACGTAACGAAAACTCATGCCGATCTGCCGGGCGATAAATGGGTGCCTGCCTCGCCAAAAAATGTTCTTGGGTTTGGTGCAGCGTCTTATTTCTTTGCCTTAAAAATTTATCAGCGGTACCATGTGCCTATTGGATTGATCAATTCAAGCGTAGGGGGAACACCCGTTGAGGCCTGGATCAGTGAAGACGGTTTAAAACAATTCCCACAATATGAATCGCGGGTTGCGAAATTTAAAGATGCCGCCTATATTGATAGTATTACCAAATCGGCCAAAAACAGAGCCAATGCAGCTAAACCGTTGAAACAAATTGATAAAGGGGTGAGTGGTCCAATTCCGTGGTACGATTTAAATTACGTGCCAAAAGGATGGCATAATTTCTGGCTGCCAGGTTATTGGGCCGACCAGGGTGTAAAAGGACTCAACGGCATCGTATGGTTTAGAAAAGAGATTGACGTACCGGCATCAATGACCGGTATGCCAGCCAAACTTTTTATGGGCCGCATTGTGGATGCCGACTTTGTTTATGTAAACGGTGTACTTTCGGGCTCCATAACTTATCAATACCCACCAAGGCGTTATGAGCTCCCGGCGGGATTGTTAAAGCCGGGCAAAAATATTATCGTCGTAAAAGTTGTCAATACCTTTGGTAAAGGTGGCTTTGTTCCTGATAAACCTTATTATCTTACTGCAAATGGTGAAAAGATAGATCTGCGCGGCGACTGGCAATACCAGGTAGGTGAAGTATTTACTCCCGTTCGCCCAAGTGGTGGCCCTCCGTTTTCAATGCAAAACGAACCGACCGGTTTATATAATACAATGGTGGCCCCTGCAATAAATTATACCATTAAGGGAATGATGTGGTACCAGGGCGAGGCTAATAGCGGCAGACCGAAGGAATACCAGCAACTTTTAACGGCACTAATAACCGATTGGCGCAATAAATGGCGCCAGGGCGATGTGCCATTTCTCTATGCCCAATTGCCAAACTTTATGGAAGTCGACTATTCGCCGTCTGAAAGTAACTGGGCCGAATTGCGTGAAAGCCAGCGAAAAGTTTTATCGGTCCCAAATACGGCTATGGCGGTAACAATAGATGCCGGAGAATGGAATGATATTCATCCGCTCGACAAAAAAGATGTTGGCGAACGCTTGGCACTTGCCGGCGAACGCCTGGCTTACGGTGATAAAACAATTGTTTATTCGGGGCCAATGTATCAATCATCGAAAATTGAAGGCAATAAAATAGTGCTTAGTTTTAACAATGTTGGCGATGGACTGGTGGTAAAAGGGGGAGGGGATCTATATTATTTTGCGATCGCGGGCGCCGATAAAAAATATGTATGGGCAAACGCTAAGATTAAAGGCGATAAGGTTGTTGTTTGGAGCGACGAAATAACAGATCCAAAATACGTACGTTATGCCTGGGCCGACAATCCAGAAGGTGCAAATCTTTATAATCAAGAAGGCTTGCCTGCATCGCCATTTGAAACGGAATGATTGGATAGTGAGCCAGGGATTTAAATTGATATAACTTTTATGATGAGAAACCCTATTTTTAGCTCATCAATTATACACCACCATGAAATTATTTTGCATTAATGTTATTACAGCACTTTTAATGATTACTTCAGCGAAAGCGCAGCGAACCCAACGGAAACCCGATACGGTTTTCTTTGAGGATTTTAATGAAAACACACTCGATCGCACCAAATGGAACGTCGAGATAACAGGAAATACCGTTAACAATGAACAACAGGCTTACGTCGACTCGTCAGCAACACTATCCCTGGTAAAGGATAAAGCTGCCGAAGGCGCCAAAAATGGAGCATTGCTGATCAAAGCTGTTTATAAACCCGGGTTTACAAGCAAACAGAATAAGAAGTATGATTTTATATCGGGAAGAATAAACACCCGGAGCAAAGTGGAATTTACTTATGGCAGTGCTTCTGCCCGGATGAAGATGACTGGCGGCGCAGGCTTGTGGCCTGCATTTTGGGCGCTCGGCAATGGAAGATGGCCCGACTGTGGCGAAATTGACATGATGGAAACGGTTGGCGACTCCAGTTGGATCAGCAACGCCTTGCACGGGCCTAACTACTTTGGTAATACTCCACTAGCTTACAGAGCCTACTTTCCTAAGGGAATCGATGTTACTCAATGGCATGTTTACTCGGTTGACTGGACAGCCGACAACATCGTTTTTAAATTAGACGGAAAGGTTACCTATACCGTAACCCGCGCCATGGTTGAACATTATGGCCGCTGGGCTTTTGATAATGCAAAATTTATTATTTTAAACTTTGCTCTTGGAGGCGGTTATCCGGCAGGTGTAAACAAAGTAAAGGAGCCTTATTTTGGGATACCCCAATCTACAGTCGACAAGATAAAAGCAGGAGACGCTAAAGTATTAGTTGATTGGGTTCTGGTAACAAAGCAAACTAATTAAATATAAAAAGCCCCCGATATTCGGGGGCTCCTTATTAGCATCGGATTTGATTACCGATTATAGGTACGATCATCATGATCGTGGTGATCGTCATGGTCGTGATGATCATCATCCCGATGCTGTCGATGGTTTTCGCGGTATTCAACTGAACAGCTAGGCAGGGTTGCCGAAGCCAAAATCAGCAGAGCGATAACCCTTAAAATGTACTTTTTCATAGTGATTTATTTTATAGATAGATGATTAATATAAAGACAATTGAAACTGTAAAATGTTTAGGATCAAATAAGTTATAAAAAGCCCGGGTAAGTTGTGGTATTCTGTTATAAAATATACCTATAAAACTCACCATTAGGGATATGTTTTTATATCATTGATCTCAAAAATGGCAAAATAAGTTAGCAGGTCCCGTAACTATTTTAAGATGAGCACGTTCCACGTCGTATTATGTAAATTTATTAGCTGATAGCTAAAATATAAAATATTAAGGTTAATTTTGTCGTTTCATTTAAATTTAGCAACCACTTGTTGAATAGGATCGTATTAGAGTTTGTATGAGGGGTTACGTAAATATTCCAAAATCAATTTATTGTAAACTATGTCGGGAATGCGGCGCCCGCCCGGTTATTGCACAGGTAGGTGATATTGGATACGTAGTCAAATGTTCGAAAGACGACAGTCATTACCAAACTATGCCGGGGCTTATCGATATCGAAGACTGGAATCGCCACAACACAATTACTCCTGCTTCAATTGATTTGGATCAACCTCCCGCAATAGCAGGCCCCAATTTATTTTACCGTTAGGGGGCGCTTTACACTTCTGAATATTTACAAATAATTTACTAAGACGGATATAGAATTTCCATATATTCATGGCCTATTTGTATCATGAATAACCAGGAAAAAACCTTTCCAATGTGGCCCGCTGTGGTGCACGCCAGATGTCCCCGCTGCAGAAGAGGCAGCATGTTTGCAACCCCGACGTATAGTTTTAAATCACAGGTGATGAATAAAACCTGTCCGCATTGCGGTTTAACCTTTGAGCGGGAACCAGGCTATTTTTATGTTGCCATGTTAATAAGTTATGTCTTATTTGTAGCCGAGATGATAACGTTGGCAGTCGCTATCCACGTTTTAACCGGCAGCGACAATCCCTGGGTATACGTAATCATTATCCTGTCAGTTGGCGTAATCCTTTCTCCGTTCAATTTCAGGTATTCAAGGGTTATTTTATTGCACTGGCTTACGCCCGGTTTACATTACCATAGCGAGATGAGCGCGGATAATCCCGAAAAATTACCGTAACAATTGCGTAACGAGGCTTCTTTTCATTATAATTTCATTTTTCACTGGTAATTTGGCGTAAATTTGATTGATGATGAAAAGCTTGCAGGAAAAATACTGGACGCCATTTAACAACATTCTCTATATTGGAGATGATGCCAAGCCCTGTTTAGAAATTATAGAAAAGTTTAATGATCGGCTTATCGAGATCGAGGATATGTACTCTGGTTGGTTTGGTGGTCAGCATGGTGCAAAACATGATAAGCTTCGGCATCATATATATTATCATTTTGAGGGCGGCATAGCTGTTTTCAAATTCAGGAACGAAGAGACCATTCCGGCGGAGATACGCAATGAATGCCGTTTAGCCTGCCGTAACTTAGCTGAAGAGCAGGAATTTTATACAGCCTTGCAAAACTGAAATTGCGACAGCCCATCTGTCGTCATGCTTGTTGCCGTTAAAATATTAAAAAAAAACATATCTAATATTTGTAACGTACGTTTTTAATACATATCTTTGATTCATGATGATGAAAAAGGATATGGATAAAGAAATATTGCCCACAAAAACCGAAATGGATGTGTTGAAGGTATTGTGGCAATATGGCCCATCCACAGTTAGATTTGTGCATGATAAATTAAATGAGCAAAAAAATATTGTTCAGTACACCTCAACTTTGAAGCTGATGCAGGTAATGAAGGAAAAAGGGATGCTGGAGCGCGATGAAACAAATATGAAGCATATTTACAGTGCCGCATTGCCCGAAGAGAAAGTAAAAGGCACACTGTTAGGTCATTTTGTCGATTCTATGTATAATGGCTCGGCCAGCAGTTTATTGCTCGCCCTGCTCGATAATGATAAAACGTCGGCAAAGGAATTGGAAAAGATAAAGGGATTATTAAATAACATGAATAAGGGTAAATAGTTATGAGGCATTTACTTTTGATAAGCATAAACTCAAACAAAATAATCACAGCATTCAGCTGGATGCTGATCCATTCGCTATGGCAGGGTTTACTTTTGGCGGTTATAGCCGGGGTGGGGTTAATGTTTACCAAAAGATCGTCTGCTGCTTACCGGTATAACCTGATGCTAACTTTGTTTATAGCTTTTATTGGCGTATGTACCTATACTTTGATCGTTGAATGGAATATTGCATCCAAAACGCTTTCTCAGCCAGTTGCCGGCGACATAGACACTAATGTTTCCTCTTTGTTTTCGGGGAATCTTTACAACCTCAAACTGCTGATTAAAACCTTTTCAAATTATTTTTCGGCAAACGCGCCAATGGTCGTGTTGATATGGTTTATCGTGTTTTTATTTAAAAGCATAAAAATGATAGCCTGTTTGGTTTACAATAATCGCATCAGGAATTTCCAGGTATATGAGCCGGATCAGTTTTGGACTGATGCAGTTGAAAACTTCTCTAAAAAGCTGAACATCAAAAAAGCGGTAAGGCTGGTTCAATCGGGTTATATAAAAATGCCTGTAGTTGTTGGCCATTTAAAACCGGTTATTCTTATTCCGGTTGGCTTAATGGCCGGCTTACCTGCTGAACAGGTTGAGGCTATATTACTGCATGAATTGGCCCACATCCGGCGCAATGATTATTTGGTTAACTTTTTACAAAATATCGCCGAAACCATATTCTTCTTTAATCCGGGTTTGCTATGGATATCGACGTTGTTGAGAGAAGAGCGCGAAAACTGCTGTGACGATATAGCCCTTGAACAAACGCAAAACAGGGTTGGTTTTGTCCAGGCGCTGATAAGTTTTAAAGAGCACGAACTATATGGTTCAAAATATGCCACCGCTTTTCCGGGCAAAAAGAACTATTTGTTTAGGAGGATTAGCCGTATTCTGAATAATAAAAGTATGACTTTCGGTTCCGGTGAAAAGATATTCCTGATGGTTAGTGTCATTCTGCTTGCTTTTGCTTTAGGTACAGTTGCCTTGGGCCAGGTTAAAGACAAGCTCAAGAGCGCTCCTATCAAAACACAATATAAAACTTCACACGACTCCATTCCGACCGATTCCATTTTTGCGAACAAGGATGCTTTAAAAGCGATGGCCCCTTTAAAACGCAAAAAGGTGCAGTATAGCGAGAAAATGCGGGATGGCATAGCCGGCATAAAAACCAAAAGTATCCGGTTAGCGGATACCGAAATGAGCATGCCGGTTAAACCTGCTGCTGAATTAGCCAGTATAAAATTTACAGATAAAAAACAGCCGGTAGAATTAATTAGGACCAGAAAACAGCCCATTGAATCGATTCAGGCGAAAAAACAGCTGGTGATTAGTGTTAAGCAATTGGCTGGAGTGGATCAGAAGCTATCGAAAAAATATCAGCGGCTTACCGACAGAGAACAATTCGAACTGGATCAGATACAGGCAAAGAAGGACCAGCAGCAAGCCCTGACTGACAAGGCGGAAGCAGTTAAAGATCAGGCGCAGGCTCGGATTGACCAAGCGGATGCAATTAAAGATCGGGCGCAGGGTAGGCAGGATCAGGAACAGGCAAGGAAAGAAAAACAAGATGCCGACAAGGAACAAGGCCGCCTAAATGAAATTCAAGCCCAGAAGAATCATGAGCAGGAAATCCGCAACCAGGAGCAGGCACGGTTAAATGAAATACAGGCGAAAAGGAATCACGAACAGGAAATCCGCAACCAGGAACAGGAGCGGCTAAACGAAATACAGGCAAAGAAAAATCAGGAACAGGCTTTAAAAAATAACGTAAGCGTTCAACAATAAAACTAAAAAATACATAGCCAAAACCAAGCGTGCTGCAAGCGCGGCTGCATGTGTAAGCGCGGCTTTATTGTAAATCAACGGTTTAATGTTTTTTTAATTCCGCATAAAGGCGGGTAACAATGTATTGTCTAATTTTTAAACTTAAAATCGAACCAAATGAAAATTAATTACATCAAATGCAGCATTTGGCTGGTGGCCGCGCTGTGTACTACAATTACTTCAAAAGGACAAACAAGCGTTTCGACTAAAGCTTCTTCCAATACTGAAAAACACAACGACTATGATGATAGCCGGATTGAACAGGGCCGACAAGTTGAGCGGATACAGATGGATGTAAATGACAAGGTGGTTAAAGTAGAATTTGTTGATCATAAAATGACCGAATTGTACGTGAACGGAGAAAAAATAGCGGCTGCAGATTGGGGGAAGTACGATAATGATTTAGCGGCAATTCGTGAACAGCTAAAACGGAACCGGGAACAGGCCGTTCGCAACCAGGAACAGGCGCGTTTAAATGAAATACAAGCCAGGAAAAACCAGGAACAGTCTGTGCGCAACCAGGAGCAGTCACGTTTAAACGAAATACAGGAAAAGAAGAACCAGGAGCAGGCAGTGCGCAACGAAGAACAGGCAAAACTGAATCAGATACAGGAAAAGAAGAATGAGGAGCAGG
>DASXMZ010000129.1:0-4305 GCA_036495385.1 Mucilaginibacter sp.
CGAAATGAGTGTCAATACCGAAGGCTCTGATTTCATCAAAAAGATATTGCTTGATAATAAGCCGGGCCCGGTTTATATCCAATTGTGGGGCGGCACCAATACTGTAGCCCGTGCTTTGAAATCTATTGAAGAAGATTATAAAAACACACCGCAATGGGCTTCTATTTATAAAAAGGTTTCAGAAAAAGCAATCCTTTACGCCGTGCTGGACCAGGATGCCACTTATAAGAAATACGTTGCGGTAAATTGGCCCGATATTAAGGTGATGTACAATTCCGCTCAATTCTGGAGCTTCGCCTATGCATGGCCAAGGGTTGTGCCAACAGAAATCAGGAGTTATCTCCAGGGTAAATGGTTTGCAGAAAACATAAAGTTTAATCATGGGCCGCTAATGTCGTCGTACTATCTTTGGGGTGATGGTCAAAGCGTTCCGGGAGATCCGGATGTGATGGGAGATACCGCTGCAACAAAAAAAGCCGGGCGGGAACGATATGATTTTATATCAGAAGGGGATTCTCCGTCGTACCTTTTCCTGATTGATGTAGGCTTACGCAGCCTGGAAGATGCATCATATGGTGGCTGGGGCGGCCGCATGGTTCAATCAAAAACAAATCCGAATCGTTGGGAAGACGGAAAAACAGTAACGGATTATAATCCCTACACCAAAAAAGAAGATGACGCCTATCCACAAACCCGCTGGATACCTGCCTTGCAAAATGATTTTGCGGCCAGGGCAAACTGGTGCGTTAAGGACTATAAAAATGCCAATCACCCTCCTGTTGTTAAACTTTCGCATTCTAACAACCTTACAGGAGTTCCGGGAACAAAAATTAACCTTAAAGGAACGGCTACCGATCCTGACAAAAATGAGCTTAGTTACATTTGGTGGCAATACAAAGAAGCAGGATCATATAACGGCGATGTAGAACTCCAAAATGCAAACACTTCTGCTTCATCATTTATTAGTCCAAAAGATGCTAAGCCCGGAGAAACTCTTCATATCATTTTAGAAGTAAGCGATTCGGGAACCCCTAAACTTACGCGGTACCAAAGGGCGATTGTTACCGTTAAGTAACCAGAATTTATTCCGAAAGGATACGATAGAGTTCGAGATTAAGATAATAGTGTCCTTTTCCGACCTCGCGCTTTTCCAATACACCCATATTGACAAGCTGATCGAGATATTTACGCCCGGTATTTTCGGAGTACGATTGATTGTTCACCAAATGTTTTACCCGCGTGAAAGGCTGAGTAAATATTGCATTTACCAGTAATTCGGGTCTTTGAATATCCGTATCCTTTACGATGGCGTCCAGGATAGCTTCCTTTGCAGCAATAATGTCATTGATTTTGCTGTAGGTTATATTGGAAGTAACTTCCACTGCTTTTAACATATACATCAGCCAGGTTTTCCAGCTTCCCCGTTGTGTGACTCCAGCTAAACCTGCATAGTAATCGTCTTTGTGATCGATAATAAACTTACTTAAAAAAAGAATAGGATAGTCAAGTAAGCCCTTTTGTGTAAGATAGTTAATGTTAAATATTCTACCGGTACGGCCATTACCATCCCGAAATGGATGAATTGCCTCGAACTGAAAGTGACCAATTGCCATTTTCAATAGAGGGTCAAGGGAATATTTTTCATCATCATTCAGGAACTCTACCAGGTTATCCATTTTTGCCTCAACTACGCCTTTGCCCCGGGGAGGGGTGTAAAATACCTTACCGGCGTTGGGGCCGGAGCCACCTTCTTTAATCACTATTTGCGCTATGGGAGTTCTGATCCCATCGCTAAAACGACTCACAACCCGATACATTTTTACAAAATAGTCTACGTCAATCTTATTGGGGATCTGCAAATATTGATGACCATCCCAAAGAGCTTCACGATAATATAAAATCTCTTTTGCCGGCTCGCTGATCTGATTCAGGTTCTGTTCGCTAAACGCTTTATACAGTTCATCGTCGGTAGTAAAAATATTTTCGATTGCACTTGAAGCTTTTGCTTCCTGTAAACTAATGGAGTTTACGAGCAATGCCTGATTAGGTATGGCAATACTGCGCCCCTGCAATCTTCCAAGTGCTGCCTTTGCATTACCCAATTGGCTGTAAACCTCTATATCCTCATATTGTGCTCTATCAATAGGCAATTCGGGAAGAGCATTCCAAGGGGTATTTCTATTAGGGTTAATGGCGTAGGACATATACAAATATAGGTCATTCACATTAAAAAGTGAAATTTTTAATGTGAATGACGATTTTTGACCTTAAACCACTTGTTTTATTAATTCTTTGCCTTAAAAACCAGTATTTTTAAGGTAATATACTTTCTTCCCTGCAAGCTATATGAGATATAACATCTTTAACCTCAAAAATAAAAGAGTTTAAGGTATAACATGCCTGCTTAGCTTGAACTTCAATCAGATTTATCGGCGTCAATCTAATTGAAAGACAAGGTAGTGGGCCGGGATCATATTACACGTTACTTTAACCATTGGCTCATTATCAGCTCATATTGGTTCATATCGGCTCAATCTTAAAATTTCAGTAAAGCTTTAAAAGTAAAATTAACAGAAAACAAACCCAAAAATATTTTAAAACGACAAAGGCGCCTTTCGGCGCCTTTTTGTGAACCCTATTGGACTTTTTTCGAACCAAAATATGCTAACGAACCTAAAATTTATAGCCGGAATATAGAGCAGAAACATCTATAGTCGACAATAAAACTTAACCAGTCTATTAAGACTATCCATCTTATTTTGAAAAAATTTGCCCGCAGGGGCCGAATCATGACCTATTTGAGTTCTTTCTGAACTCAAATCTCGAAATTAATAGTTTTTAAAAAGTAATTCATAAAGGGAGGTTAGTTCGTTCCTGTTTCATGCTCAAATCTATAGCCAGCCTACACTGGACATTTCTCGAACTATTTTCTGGAGGACCTAAGGCATTTAGCTTTTTAAATATATGGTTTTGTTAGGGGTTCGATCCCCCCGGAACCAATTTGAAACAAATTCTAATGAAAAGTAGCGGGAGCAGCATTAAACCCTAGAACCGGTGCGGATATTGCTTTTTTCATTATTTAGTTACATGTTTGGAACACCAAAATTGAATAAATAAATCGTGATTTTTATCACAATGTTTTTAGATTTGGTGCACTTATAACTATATTAGTGCTGTGTATATGAAACCCAAACCTTTGCAGTATTTCTTATTTATCGCCTTGGCTGTAATGGCTTGGCTATCATCCTGCGACGATATTATCGAGCCATCCATTAGTAAAAGCCAGGTAAAATTAGAAGCTCCTGCCGATAAAGATACAAGCAGCAGCTATACCACCACTTTTTGGTGGGACCAGGTAAATCATGCGTTATCTTATCATTTACAGATCGTTACCCGCACCTTCGCATCGCCTGGAAATTTGATACTCGATACCATAGTTACTAAAAATAAATTTACTTTCAGCCTTAATCCTGGCAGTTACCAGTGGCGGGTAATAGCAGAAAATGGAAGTTCGCAAACGCCTTACAGCACGCCAAGAACTTTAACAATTGAACCTACATCTATTAAACAGCAGGCAGTTTTACTTGCCTTACCGGCAAATAATGCTATTACAAATCAAAGCAAAATTACTTTTCAATGGAGCAGTTTGTATGGCGCTACACAATATCTTTTTCAGATCGACACTAATAATTTCGCCAACGCGACCTCGATAGTATCAGGCACTGTAATACCCGGACAACAAATTAATTTTACGTTCCCCAAAGCACAAGTGTATCAATGGCGTGTTCAGGCACAAAATGATACAGCTCAGGCACAATGGTCTGCTGTTAATACGATTACGTTTAACAATATACCGCCGGCACAGGTTGTTACCACAGCTCCCACGAACGGACAGACGTTATCGAAGCCGGTTTCCCTTCAATGGAAGGCGGTCGCTAACGCAGTAAAATATAAGCTGTATATTTTTCAAAGCGACTCCACAACGCTTTATAACTCAAATTTTCCTGTGGTTGTAAGTGGAACCAGTTATAGTTTTAACCTGGGGAACTCCGGCGATAAGATTTATTGGAAAGTATCTGCAATTGATGTGGAGGGGAACGAGGGCAATGCGAGCGTATTGGGGAATTTTATACTGCAATAGGTATGAAGAATAAAAGAATGACCTACATTTTAGGTTTTGTCGTTATAGTCGTCTGGGGACTTATCATTCAGCGGTTATTTGCTGCTGCGAGCGGAGGCGATGACGATGTTGTGCCGGCTGTTTCAAATTTGCCTAAGAAGGAGCCATATAATGATTTTGCCATC
>DASXMZ010000130.1:0-13070 GCA_036495385.1 Mucilaginibacter sp.
TACATTTAACGGGATATCAAGCATGTGACAAACCGCAGAAATATTTTGAGGGCTTACCGGAAAATGATAAGGTGTGTGATAATCTTCGGAAGCTATTGTGTATGGTTTATCAGAATAAATAGCTCCTGTGCTTATAATTAGCTTTTTTAACACGCGTGCCGAAAATACTAACCCCAAATTTGTTCCAACCTGGGCCTGTTGAAACGATCCTACGCCGTTTATGTCAGGCGCTGCCAAAATTGTCAGTGCATATTGCGGACGAAATGCTGCTTGCTTTTTAATTTCAGTATTGTTTTTTGTTGCAGCGGGTTTTGCCGGGCTATTTATGTAAAATGAATTAAGGGGCGGCGCATTTATTCCCGTCGGCTCGAAAAATGGACCGGTGCTTACTACAGCCAGTGCCTCAACTGATCGCTGGGCAGGTGTTTCTTTGCCGGGATAGCCACCAACGTTTCGGGTGGAACTACCAGCGGGTACGGTTGCAGATAATTTGCCATTTGCATTCTGATTAGTGCGATTAGTAACCCTGGCATAATCGGCGGAACTCGTTGTAGTTTTCTCAGTTTTGGTATAATCAGCTGAGCCAGTTGTAGATTTTGTAACATTAGCAGAGTCAGCAGGACGGGTTGTAACTTCTTTATTTTTAGCGTAGTCAGCGGAACCAGTTCCTTTTGTAGACTGTTGTTTTGGCGTGTCAATTGTGCCATTGTCTGGTTGCTTACGGCCGCCCTCGGTCTTAGCTGATGATTGATTATGTTTTACATTTTTAGGTTGAAAAGCCCACCATCCTAAAAACAACAGCAATAAAGCTGCAACGCCGCTTAAAACGGGTAACCAATAAACAATTCCTTTGCGTTTTTTGTCCTTATCAAGCTTTTTTTCAAGGGCGTTCCAGTCCTGTTCCCTGTAGTCGTGATGATCCACAGGGTCTTCCATTCCCTTTCTAAAAAAATCATCTAATTCTTTGTCGTGATCTTTACTCATTCTCTAATTCTTTTATTTAAAAATACCCCTTTCATGTCAGCCGTGTTAATTGCCACAATTGGGGTAATGTTAGTGTTATCGTTATAATTACCGGTATTTGACGAATCTGCATCAGAATCAGAAATCATTTGCCTAAGTTTTTGCCTGGCTTTGTGCAGATTTGATTTTGAAGTACCGGCGTTAATATTCAGCATTTCGGCTATTTCTTCGTGCGAATAACCTTCAATAGCAAACAAGTTAAATACCGTTCTATAAGCGTTAGGTAATCGTTGAATCATTGATAAAAGGTCGTTATAGTTCAAATTTTTGTCAATCAGTTCTCCATCGCTTACATTGACGGCCTTATCCAAATCATCTAAATAAGAAGTTTTAAGATTAGCCCGGTAAAAGTCGATAGATACGTTTATCATTATCTTTCCCAGCCATGCTTTGAAGGGTATTTCAACGTTGTAGGTATGCAAACGGGTAAAAACCTTAAAAAAACCCTGGTTCATAACTTCGGCGGCATCATCCCTATTCCCGGCATATCGCAAACAAATCCCCATAGAAAAGCCATAAAACGCTTTATAAAGCATTTTTTGACATTTTCTGTCCTGCGCTATGCACCCTCTGATTAGTTGACGTAGCTCTTCTTCGCCCATATGGGTAATTTGCTGTTAGCTAATAAATTATCCCTTTTTACCATTATCACGTAAATACCCCGTTAAAGGTTGCCTCACTATAAATATAAAAGACAAGAACCATCATTAATAAATTAACAATCAGTGTATTACAGGTATGCGAATAAAACTCAAAGGGAAAGGTTTAAACTAATAAAATCTGATCCTTTTAATAAGTATATCAAAATTCCCAAATACAAAATTAACTAAAGAATATCGAAAATTCCGTTTGGTGATCGGCTACTGTTTTTAGTGAAAAGTCGAATCTATGATTTGTCAGTATTTCCCTTACCAGGGTTAATCCTATGCCCTGACCATCCTTTTTTGTGCTAAAAAAAGGAGAAAAAAGATCGGCTGTTTGTTCTATACTTATCCCCGGCCCGGTATCAGAAATTACAAGACTTTTTTTATCCGGTGTCGTCCAAAACATAACTATACCGTCTAAATCAATTGCCTCAATGGCATTCTTCACAATATTTATTAATACCTGTTCCATTTGCTGCTCATCGGCAATGATATTAAATGGGCCATCAGCCAATTGGAATACAAATTCCACTTTCCTTTCTTTAGCTTTGATACCCATTAATTTTGAAACGGAAGTTAACAGTTCGTGCAGGTCAAAAGGCCGCTTATTTGCGGGAGGTAATTTTACCAGTTCGGCAAAATTGCGCATAAAAAAATTCAGGTTCTGGTTGCGGTCCACAGCAACCTGCAAGGCGTCTTTTAAAGCATTAAATTGATGACTTTTCCAAAGCTGATCTGTTTTTAATGACGACTGTATAATTGAGTTTACAGGCCCCACGGTATTGTTAACCTCGTGGGCCATCATCCTGATCACTTTACCGTATACATTTTTTTCGGCAGCTAATATTTCTACAGTCAGATCTTCGATCATAATAAAATGCCTTGAAAACCCCCTGTCCACAAAGTGCGACTTTTGAAGCTTATAAGTATTTATACCATCGGGCTTAACCACAACTGTTTCACCCGATTTTAAAAGTTTTACCTGTTTTAATAGGGGGTGCAGTAATTTATCTACTGGATAATTTAATACATCTTCCGCTCTTGTTGATAAGATTTGAAGCGCTTTTGGATTTATCTGCTGGATGTTATCGTCGTAATCTAAAATGACTATGCCGGTGGGCGATGTAAATATCAGTTTTTCTAAAAAAAAATGCTGCTGCTCCTGCCGGGTACGTTCCGTTCTCAACTCATCCATCATCTGGTTATACACCTCTATCAGCTGATCCATTTCATGTTTCCCCGTCGATAAAAATTTAACGTTGAAGTCCCGGTCTTTTATCGCTTCTACCCCCTGCATTAGTGTTTTTAACGGTAGTATTAATTGTTGATATAATTGCCAGGCTATCACCACCGAAACGATAATAAACACCTCGGAAACGATGAAATAAATGCTATTTTCTTTAAAAATGAAATAACTAAGCCCGAGCGCCACCATGTGCACTATGACCACAAACAGAATGTACTTAGTCCTCAGCTTCATCGTAAGGGATTTGATATTTATCAAGCCGCCGGTATAAGGCGCTGCGTGTAAGTCCAAGCGAAGCCGCAGCTTTGGCTATCTTGTTTTTATGATAGTCCATTGCCCTTTTTATCATTTCAATTTCAACTTCTTCTAAAGTTAGTGTACCGATGCCCGGCAGTTGGATATTACCTTTTTTAACCGGAGAAAGTTCGAGCTGGGAGCGAAAATCCTCTATATCCAACTCATCACCTTTACTTACCAATATAGTACGCTCCACCAGGTTTTTTAACTGCCTTATATTGCCGGGTAAAGGTAACTGCTGCAGCCATTTAAGGGCGCTGGTTGACACAGATAAAGATGGGCGGCCATATATTTCCTTTAAATTGCTAATAAAAAAGTTAACCAGCAACGGAATATCTTTTGGTCGGTCGCGCAGAGAAGGTAAATAGATGGTGATCAAATTTATACGGTATAATAAGTCTTCTCTGAATGTGGCCCGACCTACCATTTCGTTCAGATTTTTATTTGTTGCACAAACTACCCGTACGTCAACTGTTTTCGTGCGACTGCTTCCCAGCACTTCAAAAGTTCTGTCTTGCAATACCCGTAAAAGTTTAACCTGGCTTCCTGCATCGAGATCACCGATCTCATCTAAAAAAATAGTTCCTTTATTGGCCATCTCGAAACGACCCGCACGGTCAAAGCGGGCATCGGTAAAAGCCCCCCGCACATGACCGAACATTTCACTTTCAAATAATGAGGTTGATATCCCGCCAAGGTTCACTTTTATAAATGGTTTATTCCGGCGCTGGCTGTTTTGGTGAATGGCCTCGGCAATCAGTTCTTTTCCGGTACCGCTTTCACCCATTATCAGGATGGATGCATCAGTCCCCGCTACTCTCCCTATCGTTTCCAAAATGTTCAGCATTTTAGGGTCCTCCCCTATTATATGCTGAAAATTATAGACCTTGTCAAGCTGCTTG
Organism: Mucilaginibacter sp.; assembly: GCA_036495385.1. Classification (GTDB taxonomy): domain Bacteria; phylum Bacteroidota; class Bacteroidia; order Sphingobacteriales; family Sphingobacteriaceae; genus Mucilaginibacter. Next base: position 4,113 of record DASXMZ010000130.1, read on the forward strand.
CGGGTATGGTGCTCCGTTTTTTTATCGCGGAGGTCAAGGAGTGTTTTAACGGACTGCAGCAGGTGATCATTGTTCCAGGGTTTATTGATAAAATCATTTGCCCCTGCCTTCATTCCCTGTACGGCCAGTTCAATACTTGCCCAGCCGGTAATAAGTATGACTGGGATAGCTGTGTTTATACTTTTTATTTTACCGAGCAGTTCCATTCCTTCTTTACCGGAAGTGTCGTTGGAGAAGTTCAGATCAAGTATGATGAGCTCCGGTTCATTTTCCTTAACAATCTTTATTGCCGCTTTTGGCCCTGCACAATCCATCGCATCATAACCCTCATCTTTTAACAAGAGCATCAGCGAGGTTCGCACCGCAATATCATCATCAATGATTAGTATCATATTCTCGAATATACAATTTTGTCTGAACCGGGATTAAGCGGATTTTACGAATTTATCAGATTTTATGGCCCGCTTGGCCTATTATCTGAATAATCCTTAAAATCTGCTTAATCCTGGTTCGGACTACTCCTCATGCAGCGCCACCGCCGGGTAAATAGCTGCCGCCTGTTTTCCGGGATATAACGAGCAAACCAACACCAGCAAATAAATAAATGTGACTGACAGAAAAAGCGCTATTAAATAAACACTGGCCGGAAGATTAAAAACATTCAATAGCGGGAATTGGATTGCAAAAAATGATCCTATAATTAATGAAAAAGTAGCCAATATCATTGCTTCGGCAACCAATTGCGATGACACGGATCTTCCTGTGGCGCCAACTGCTCTTCGTAATCCTATTTCGCCGCGCCGTTTATTAATATTATACCAAAGCACGCCAAACAGCCCCATCGCAACGTTGATAATGAGGAAACAAGCGACTATCAACAATACGATCATCGGTACCAAAGTAAAATAATTAATGCTTGTACGTTTGTTAACCATGTGTTCTATTTCCACATCCGAATTTTTCATATAATTGGCCAGTGTCTTATACAACTTGCCTTCGAGGTTAGCGTCAGCACCGGATGTTACTTTAACGAGCATTTTCCCAAGCCATCGGTACGAACCTGTATCTGTCCTCTGGTATATGCCAGGGCCTGCGGCTGCATAATCGCCTTTGGCCTTAACGTCAGTTACCACGCCGATAACTCTCATCGTGTTTTTTTCATTATAGTCGCCAACAAGCTCTCCAACTGCTTTTCCATCCCCAAAAAAGGCCTGTTTTAAGGTGGTGTTTATTACTATCGGCCTGTATTTGCCAACAACGTCCTGTTTATTAAACCAGCGGCCTTCAACCACTTGTAAATTCAAAACATCTTTGTAATTATCATCTACGGTATACCTGTCCGTTTGCTCTCTTTTTCCGTTGTGGGTAGTTTGTTCCCCATTTGTATTTTGGGTAAAAGGAACATTGTCGCTGGTAAAAGTTACACCCTTTACTTGCGGCATTGAATTTATGTTTTGCCGTAGTGTTTCATAAAACAAATTAAGAGAATCTGTATTAGTTGTTTTATTAGCGTTATTGTAGCTAATTATCCACCTGTTTCGGTAATCAAAACCCAACGGTTTTTTATAGTTATTATAATAATAGACAACAAGGGTAAATACAGCAAATATTACCATGAACGAGATCAGCATCTCGGACATTAATAAAAAGTTTTGCTTCTTTTTATTCCAGATTAATTTAAATAAATGCTTAAACATAATATTTTGATTAAATAGTTAATGAATAATTATTGTGCCTTAAGAGCGGTTACCACGTTTAACTTTGACATACGCCACGCCGGATAAACGCCAGACAACAAGCCAAAAAATAAGCATACCACCAGGCTGTAAAATAACACAGTAAAGTTTATAGCCAATTCCAAATTCGCTATCAGGTGAAAACTGTTAATAAACTGGATAATTATAAATGACAGAACAAGCCCTATTGCCCCTCCCAAAAGTGTAAGGATCATGTTTTCGACAATAAACTGGTAAACTAATGTGCGTGACGAAGCACCAAAGGCCTTTCGCACCCCGATTTCTGATGAGCGCTCCATTATCCTGGTGATGTTGATGTTTACCAGGTTTAATGTTGGTATTGACATACAGAGCAAAACAAATATGCTTATCGCTGCAAGTGCCATCACCACGCCCGACTGTTTTTCGTTGCCGGTTGCTACATAACTTTCAATGTAAGGACTCGCGTGACTATAGATTTTAGTATAAGGGTTATAGTCTTTGTTATAATCTTTATTTGCCAGGGGCAGTTTTTGAATCATCTGCTCGTATTCGTCGTGCATTTTACCAACGTCGGCGGGTGAAGCTGCCAGTAGTATTGCCATATAATCGCCCCGGTAACTTTTGTCTTTATAATCTGTCTTTGACACCGTAAACGGCAGATAAATATCACTGTACAACATATAGGTGGTTATCGGTACGTTTTTTACAACGCCCATTACCCTATACTTTTCATTGTCCGCTTCTATGTATTTACCCACTACAGACGGAACATCGCCAAAATACTCCTCTTTCATGTCCTGGGATATTACAGCAACTTTATCCGCATTGTCAACCTGCTGTTTCGTGAAGGGCTTTCCCTCCAAAAAATCATATTCCAATACATCCCAATAGTTCGCATCCGTATACTTATAGTTGACTGCTATTTTCTTATTATTTACGTAAGTGTTTGTACCCTTAAATCCGGAAAAAATCGTCATTTTCTGAGGCGTTTTTAAAGTGCCGCCATAGTGGTTTAATAGATAATATGACACCGGGCCCGACGACTGAGAGTTTTTACCTATTTCTGAAACGCCATTTACGTATAGTGAACGATCCCTTTTTTTATCGGGATAGCTATCGCCCACAACCTTATCAATAAAGGCGGTTAAGATCATTAAAATGGTCAGCGTAAAGCTGATACCGAACAGGCTGATAAAGGTGAAGAACTTCCTCCTCCTTAGTACCGCAATGGCTATTTTAAAATAATTTTTAAGCATAATTTTAATGTTTAAGCTGTTTGATTATTGAACTTGTGAACCATCAAATAGGCGAACCAAACGATGGGTTTTATGTGCCATGTTTTCGTCGTGTGTTACCATTACTATGGTGGTTCCATCGCGCTGGTTAAGCTGCAGCAGGATATCCAGTATCTCACTTCCCATAGCACTGTCAAGGTTGCCCGTCGGCTCGTCAGCCAAAATAATTTCCGGGCGACCAACAATAGCCCTGGCAATTGCCACACGTTGTTTTTGACCACCGGATAACTGGTTTGGAAAATGTTTTACACGATTGGCCAAACCAACTTTTTCAAGCGCTTCGGTTGCCAGTATTCTTCTTTCTTTAGCAGTGGTCGAGCGATATAACAGCGGCAGTTCTACATTGTCCAACACCTGCAAATCGTTTATCAGATGGTAGCTTTGAAATATAAAGCCGAGTTTTTTATTTCTGAAAGCTGCCAGTTGCTTATCTGAAAAATGATCGGTTTTTTGATCATCAATTTTGATGTGCCCTTTTGATGGGGCATCCAATAAACCCATTATGTTGAGCAAGGTGCTTTTTCCACAACCCGAAGGGCCCATAATGGATAAAAACTCGCCCTTTGCCACATCAAGATTAATACTGCTTAACGCTAAGGTTTCTACTGTGCTGGTGCGATATACTTTTTCGATGTTTTGTAAACGTATCATGTTGTTAATGTTGAATTATTGATTTAGTGAATTAGTGAATTAGTGATTTAAACCTTTTGTTATTGCGAACGAGGTATGAGTGAAACAATCTAGTCGTGTGCATCTTATTTATAACTTATTTTTTCATTTTTTTCAAAATCGTATAAGGATAAATACCTAAGCTCATAATAGGCGCTCCAAAAATCGCGGAGCGATTGTACATAGTCTCTTTTTGCCTGGTCATTTTCCGTGAAAGCTATACTGAGATCGGTAATGCTCAGATCACCTAGTACATACCGTTCCCTGGCAATTTTATACTTTTCAGAAGCTATGCTATCAGCCTCAGCAGTAAATGCCAACTGTTCTTTCATCTCATTGAACAGGGAAACCTGAGTTACTATCTGTTGTTTAAAAGTCTGTTTGTCCTGCTCAACCGAGTATTCCGTAAATTGCTGATTTGCCTCGGCCGTTTTTATCTTGGCTTTTGAGCGCCCCCAATCCAATACAGGTATAGAAAATTGTAATTGCAATAGTTGCTGGGTTTGCGGCGAACGATAAACGCCGGGTATGCTGCCCGCCGAATTTGAGGTACCTAAGTTCGCCGTTAAAGTGGCCGTAAGGCCGGTTTGCCCGCGCGCCAGGGCAACATCCCTTTTTGCTTCGGCAACGCGCCTTATAAAGGCTATGGCGTCCGAACGGTTTTCAAAAGCTTCGGCTAAAACCCTGTCGGATGTTACGGTCATCTGGCTGATAGTTTCGGGTACTAGCAATACAATTTTATCATTGCCCTCCTGGCCGATATAGCTGCGCAAGTTGAGGGTTGCTATTTCCATATCGCGTTTTGCAGTGCCTACCGCCTTCTTGGCATTTAATTGTTCCAACTGCAATTGCAAAATTTCATTTTTGGATACCTTGCCGAGGCTGAATTTTAAATTTGCGATCTTCAATATCTTTTGGGTATTTGCAAAATTGGTGGTTGCTGTTTCCAGGTTTACCTGGGCGAGTAAAAGGTCAAAGAAATAACCGGTTACCGTAACTGATATCTGCTCCTGCGATTCAATGTAAGCCTGTTTGCTTTCGTTGAATAGTAATGGTTGTATCTTTTTGTCCCATTTTAAACTATTATACTGACCCAGCGGCTGACTAAAACCTATTGCATACGGAACACCATTGTACAAAACGTTATTCTTTTCAAAATCGTCGAAACGCTGCATCTGTGTCATACCATAAATTGTGGCTCCGGTAGCTGTAATGGTTTGACTAAAGTTTAAGGTAACCGATGAATTATCATAATTAATAGACTGAAACAGTATCGATCCGTCGGGCTGTACAATCGGTGTACTTGTTTTGAAATAGCCGGGTAAATTTCCGCTTAGCGACAGCTGAGGCTCATAGTTTGACTTATATGTTCGCCATTGCCAATATTTGGTCTCGCGGGTAGTAGCGGCTTGCTTAGTAGCTATTGAATTAGCCTTTGCCATTTCTACTACCTGTTTCAGAGAAAGCAATGTACTATCACTGCCTGCACAAAAAGCCTTTGACGCTATACTTACTAATAATATTATATGAAGTAGTTTCATTTCCTTGGTCTGAACTGCTTGTCTGAACTATGATTTTTAGGATTATCTGAAGCTCTCTTTCGGACTTCCGGACTTTCCCGACTTTCGGACTATTTTAATCTTTAATATTAATCTCATTTGAATTTTTGTATTCACTCATATCTGATGTGATAATCACATCCCCAGGCTTAACACCATCTTTTATTTCCACATAATCAAAATTAGTAAGCCCTATATGGACGGTACGTTTTTCTGCTTTTCCGTTGCTCACCACAAAAATATCCTGAACAGGAGGGCCTTTAAAAGCTGGTCCATTAGCTACTCTCATTATGTGATTGTGCGTTGCTGTAATCAGATAAACGTCTACCTTCATGTTTGGCCTTAGCTGTTTATTATTGCGCTCGTCCAGCTGAATATCGAATGAAATAATGCTGTTCTGGATGGATGGTGAAACGTTTACCACATGCCCCCGCAGTTGAGTATCATTAATCAATACAATAACCGGCAGTCCGATATGCAACTGGTCGAGGGAGTTATCCGAAATGCTGCCCTGTACTTTAAAGCTTCCCAAATCAGCTATGCGGGCAAGCGACTCACCTTCCTTTACATTGGCGCCGATATTTTTATTTACGTAGGTTACCACACCTGATCGGGTAGCGATAATGTTGGCAAGATCCAGTTTGCGCTGCAACTCTTTCAGATCGTTAACCAAAATATCAGCAGCAATTTCTGCCTCTTTGATTTCTATCTGCATGGTTTGCTGCTTATTTTTTATCTCGTTTTCCAGCTGTTTCTTTTCCAGTTGCGCTACTTTTAAATTTAATTCAGCTTGTTCAATGCCTTCACGGGTTCCACCGCCTGCATTGTAAAGTCGTTTGGCATTTTCAACAGCATCGGCCAGGTTGCCAATGTGCAACTGTTTGATATCGTTGTTCGATTGTATGTCGTAGAAACTTTTTGCCAGGTCGAGCTTTAATTTTTTGATCTCGTTTTGTTTTGATTCCAATTGGAACTTTATCTTATCATGCTCGTTTTGGGCAGCCGATTTATCGAGTGTGAGTATCGACTGCCCGGCCGACACTTTATTGCCGGCATCCATAATCACTTTTTTAATAGAGGCGTTGATGGGGCTTGTTAAAATCTCTTCAAATTCCGGCAAAACTTCACCTGTGGCGTTGATGGTGTTTTCAATGTTTCCGGTTTCCACAACGGCTGTTGTGATCTCTGATCTTTTTAATGAAGATTTAAAAGTCGCCCGCAACGCCCAAATAGCAACAAGTAATATGGTTATACTTGCAAGTGCAATAACGATCGTTTTTTTCCTGTTTTGCGATGTAACTTCCTGTGTAATTTCCTTATCCATATAGTACCTTGTATTGCAAAGGTTTTGCAATAGCTGTACCAATCACAAAATATTAATAATCAATGTTTTATAAATTTAAGATTTCTAAAAAGTGATCGATATCGGACAAAAAGTTCGTTAATGGGACCGGATCACTGATTAAACTGATTTGGGATTTCGCTGATTTTGTCTGAATCGCTGATTTATATGATTAAATGATTCCGCTTAACGTAACCGGAAAAAATCAGCGTAATCATAGGAATCTACGTAAATCAGCGATCAAAGACGTCTTTTAACGCCCGCTTTGCCGCATGATACCCGCACATTCCATGCACGCCACCACCGGGTGGTGTTGAAGAGGAGCAGATATAGATTCCTTTTGCAGAGGTTTTGTAGGGCGACCAGCGAAGTGCTGGGCGTGTAAATAACTGTCCTATGTCAATTACGCCGCCGTTTATGTCGCCACCTATATAGTTGGGGTTATATTCTTCCATCTGCCGGGTGTTCATAGTGTGTTTGGCCAGAATAGTATCCCTAAAACCGGGGGCAAAGCGTTCGACCTGGTTTTCAATTGCTTCGGTCATATCCTTCTCCGAACCTTTGGTTACATGACAATAGGCCCATGCGGTATGTTTCCCTCGCGGTGCCCTTGAAGGGTCGAATAGACTGGGTTGTGCCAGCAATACAAAAGGCTTTTCCGGGTGCTTTCCTTTCCATATTTGCTGTTCATAATCGGCAATCTCGTTTATTGTATTACCGATGTGAATGGTACCGGCCTTTTTGCAGCCTTCGGCTGCGAATGGTATGGGAGCATCGAGCGCCCAATCTATTTTGAAAACACCCATGCCATACCTGTAACGTTCGAGCTGCCACTTATAAATTGACGAAAAGTGGTGACCCGCGATGTTAAGCAGTTGCTTTGGAGTAACATCAAACAAAAATGCTCGTGCTGATGGCAGTTGTTGTAATGAGGTTATGTAAAAATTAGTTTCGATTTTTCCTCCTATCGAAATAAAATACGAAGCTAATGCATTGGCAATTTGATTTGAGCCGCCTTTGGGAACCGGCCAACCCTTTATATGCGCTGAAGCCACCAGCACCAATGCAACAGCCGAGGTGGCAACGTTAGTCAATGGCTGTATAGCATGTGCCGCCATCCCGGCCAGTAACCCTTTTGCTTCGGGTGTTTTAAACCGCTTTGCCAGGTGGGTCGCCGACGTAAGCGCTTTCAGACCAAAACGTGCCATGGCAAACGGATGTTCCGGAAAATGCAGCGGGCCTAAAATGTCTGGAATTATAGCTGGCCAGTCCTTTAACACAGGCTGCATCAGATCGAGGTAAGCCTTTTCATCGGCGCCAAGCAATCTTGCAGTTTCTTCAACTGATTTTTTCACAATAGCAGCGGTACCATCGTCAAAAGGATGCGCCGCGGCTATTTCCGGGTAAATAAATTCCAGCCCGTGCTCATTCAGCGGGAGTTGCCCAAAAAAAGGAGATGCGGCGGCAAGCGGATGTATTGCCGAGCAAATATCATGGTTATAACCGGATAGCGTAAGTTCAGCCGAACGCAATCCTCCGCCTATAGTTTCTTTGCCTTCAATTAATAAAACTGATAAACCGTTTTGTTGCATTAAAATAGCGGCAGCGAGTCCATTTGGCCCGGAGCCTACTATTACCGCATCAAAATCGCGTTTTTCGAGCTTCATTTAAAAATCTGAATAGGCCGTGGGGTGCAGAAAAGTAATCTCTGCTTTTGAAACGTTATGCTGATATTCCGGTTTTGCAACCAAAGTTTTCCATTCAGGATCGCTAGAAAAAGTAGCCCAATGTTTATCCCTGTCTTCCTTGTTATTAAATGTAGTCATGTACATTAAATTAGGCATGTGACTGCCCGCTAAAACTTCGGCATAAAACACTGCATTAAAACCAAGTCGTTTAAACAAAGCAACTTCATCGCCGTAATTAAACATATGTACCTTATTTAAGTTTAATTTTTCCGTAGCGCTTTCGTAACTGCGCAGTTCATAAACACGGTCGGTTTTATTAGCTGTAAGAGCAGGTACTGCAGGCTGGGTCATTTTCGGGAACGCCTTTAACACTATGGTTTCTAAACGGGTGTATATAGCGTCGTTATAAGGTGCTTCAATATAATCTTCGCCGGCAGTTAAGTATTCCTGGTCGCCGGCTAACTTTTGACCAACGTTTTCTAATTGATTCCATTTGCGGAAGGGAGTTAAAACATAAACACGGACGCCCGAGGTATCGCTTTCCACCGGTTTAAATACACCTACATTTTTTATCCCCATCCTGTGCATCGCCGGCAAATATGCCTTCTGTAAATATTGATCGAGGCGATCTTCCTGGGTCTTTGTTTTCAGGTGATAAATTTTTATCTGATAATAGTAACTATCGGC
>DASXMZ010000131.1:0-3153 GCA_036495385.1 Mucilaginibacter sp.
GCATGATTGTAAAAATTTATTTGTGGTGGATGCCGGGCCTTTTGTACAGCAGGGCGACAAAAACGCTACCTGGACAATCCTGGCTTTATCAATGCGTACGGCCGAATATATTTTGGCGCAAAGGAAAAAAATAAACGTTTAACTTTATTTGATTACAGATATATGAACAGACGCGAATCATTAAAGGCTATAGGTTTAGGCACCCTTTCTACAGGAATGCTGCTTGAGGCCTGCAAACCAAATAATAAAAAAGTAGCTGAAGAGACAAACGACAAACCAGGTGCTCCCGAACCGGGCCGGTTACCCGAAGAAATAGCACGGGATAAAAAATTAAATGCCGAAAAGTTTTTTGACGAGCACGAGATGGCTACCATTACCGTTCTTGGCGATATTATTATCCCGAAGGATGCAAAGTCGGGCAGTGCATCGGATGCTAAGGTTCCTGACTTTATCGAATTTATTGTAAAGGATATGCCTCATCACCAGGTGCCCATGCGCGGCGGCCTCCGGTGGCTCGACCTGCAATGTTTAAACCGTTATAATAAAACTTTTGTTGACGCAAGCCATGATCAGCAAATAGAAATGGTTACTGAAATAGCCTATCCTAAAAAAGCCAAACCCGAAATGCAACAGGGAGTGGCATTTTTTAACAGAATGCGTAACCTTACAGCCACGGGTTTCTTTACTACAAAGATGGGTATCGATGACCTGGGCTATGTCGGTAATGCTCCTAACAAATGGGAGGGCGTACCTGCTGATCTAATTAAGCAGTATGGCATGGAGGGGGTTTAGAATAAACTAAAATAATTGTCATTGCGAGGAGGAACGACGAAGCAATCTCATAGCTATGCACGTTCGGCATGTGAGGCGACGAGATTGCCACGCTATCGCAATGACAATTTTGTTATTTAGTCAGATAGTCCTTGCGAATCCTCAAACTCTTTTACCAGCTTAGCCGGTGCTCTATTATACCAGGCGGTTATCAATAACTCCGTTAAATCTTCAGGCGAAACCGTGTTTAATGCAACCAGCATGTAATCATAATTAAGGTAGTGGTCCGTTACAAAAAAAGTGAGCGGGTCGGCTTCCATCCATTTTTCGCGTTCAAGGGTCTGTATCACCAACGTTTCGCAATCCTCTTTCAATCTCGAAAATATCTTCATGTTTACATAAAATGCAGGTGTACTATAACATAACTTTTCTGACACGCCGGGTAAATGTTCTACCGCTTTGCGGATAAATTCCAAATTAACGCGGGTGTCGGTTTCCTGTAGTTTGAGGAATAGATTGTGCCTCCATTTATGCCGGTTATTCATATAAAACTAATTTTTGATGTGTTTAACGAATGAGCGCTAAAATAAATATATAACCAATTGACAATATAGCGATTATGCCGCTACTGCTTTTGAGGCGACCCATTAGCAGGCGTAGTAACAGGGCTGGGATCTGCCTCATGCATGTTGATATTTACTTTCTTTTAAATTATTATTATGTTTATCTATAATAAACAACCACAATAATGAGTTAACTAAATAAGCCAATAGTAAATATGTCTGAATTGATTGTAGGTATACCTGCTTATTTTATTAATCAATTAGAGTTTGAATTACCAAATGCAGATACATTTGACGGGGATTTCTTTTTAAAAGATTTTGAGTATGAACATCAGCGGTATGCTTTGTATTTTTATAAAGTAAGAGATTATGGCAGTTATTTCTGGATATGCAACCCATTGCAAGTTCACGAACGTATTTGATCTTTTTCCGATTGTTATAGCTGACCTCAGATCTGCTCAATTTTCTTTTGAATAGTTTGTTTGTCGGTAACTGTTTTAGCAAGAGAAAGCGCTTGTTGGAAATTTTGCTTTGCTTTATTATTGTCGACTCCGGTGTAAAGCTCGCCAAGCAGGGTAAAGTAAAAATGATTATTTATCAGTCTCAATTTTTCAGCCTCTTTAATTGCTTCCTGCTTTCCTCTTGTTTTCGATAGTGCAAAGGTCCTGTTAAGTGCCGCAATAGGCGAATATTCAATTTGCAAAAGCAGGTTGTATAAGTGCAAAATAGTTTCCCACTTTTCTTTCGTGTCATTTTTTTTAGTGTTCCAAAAAGCAATAGTTGCTTCGAGGTAATATTTTGAAATCCTATCCTTTGATGCCTGTTGGAGATAATATACTCCCTTTGCAATTAAATCGTAATTCCAGAGTTTTTCATCCTGGTCCTGGTATAAGATTATTTCGCCATTTTCGTTTTTTCGCGCAGCAAACCTGGAAGCATGAAAACACATTAATGAAAGTAAAGCATTCACCTTCGGCCGGTTAGTTTGTTCATTTTCAATTAACAGGTAGGTTAATTGCATGGCCTCGAGGCAAAGGTCTTCGCGCAATACCGTATCGTGACTCTCGGAATAATAGCCTTCGCTAAATAGTAAATATAAAGTAGTAAGTACGGTTTCTAATCGTTCATTGATCTCCGTTTCGCCTGGAAATTCCAATTGTACTTTTTCGAGCCTTAATTTTTCTTTTGCCCTAAAGAGGCGTTTGTTAATGGTTTCCTTATTGCTTAAAAACGCAGTTGCAATTTCTGTAACGCCAAATCCGCAGAGCACGCGGAGTGCCAGGACTATTTGTGATTCAACTGAAATTGATGGGTGACAAATAGCAAACAACATCTGCAGCTGACTATCAGTGATGTTCTTGTCTGAAAGGTCAATATCTATTTCAAAAAGTTCAGAATCGGAACTCTTTACCTTGTCAGCAATTTTTTTAGAAAAGAGATGATCACGATTGAGGTAATTTTTGGCTTTGTTTTTTGCAACAATATAAAGCCATGCCGTAGGATTTTCGGGAATTCCCTTATAGGGCCAGGTTTCCATAGCCGATAAAAATGTGTCGCCGGCAAGGTCTTCCGCTATTTCAATATGTTCAATACCGAATGTTTTACAGAGCACAGCAGTGATTTTCCTAAATTCTGTCCTGAATAAATGCGGTATGAGTTCTTGTTGTTGCATTAGATGAAAAGGTCTTTTTAAAAACCCTCTTTGTTGCTCGCAACAGAGAGGGTGGACAAGCGAAGCGAAGTCCGGGTGAGTAATTATACGAGCGGCATTGGCGCTAATGCATTGCGCTGAGTCTACTCACCCGATCTGCGCTTCGCT
>DASXMZ010000132.1:0-2122 GCA_036495385.1 Mucilaginibacter sp.
AATAGCAGGGCGGAAAGCTTCACAGATTTTGTCATAAACTTCTTTGCTGCCGCAAGTTCTTAAAGTATTGTTCGAGAAGTTAGCGTGCATACCTGAACCATTCCAATCCAAAGTGCCCAGCGGTTTGCAATGCCAGTTGATAGAAACACCATGGCTTTCACCAACTCTTTCCAGTAAATAACGGGCAACCCAAATCTGGTCACCGGCTTCCTTTGCACCTTTAGCGAAAATTTGGAATTCCCACTGACCAGCTGCAACTTCAGCATTGATACCTTCTACATTTAAACCGGCTTCAAGGCACATATCTAAATGCTCTTCAACAATATCTCTTCCGTAAGCATTTTTAGCACCTACTGAACAATAGTAAGGGCCTTGTGGGCCTGGGTAACCGCCTGCTGGGAAACCCAGTGGTTTGTCGGTTTCAGGATCCCATAAAAAGTACTCCTGCTCGAAACCAAACCAAAAATCGTTATCGTCATCCTGAATAGTAGCACGGCCGTTCGACGCGTGGGGTTTTCCGGTTGAATCAAGTACTTCGCACATTACCAGGTATGCGTCAAGCCTTCCCGGATCTTTACAAATAAAAACTGGCTTCAATACGCAATCAGATGAACCGCCCGGTGCTTGTTCTGTTGAAGAACCGTCAAAGCTCCAATTAGGACAATCTGCTAATTTACCGCTGAAATCACTTTCAATTTTTGTTTTACTGCGCAGGCTTTGTGTTGGTTTGTAGCCGTCAAGCCAAATGTACTCGAGTTTAGTTGCCATTGTTTAATAGTTTTATAAAATTTGGGTTAAATCGTGTTTTTTATAACCGTATACATAATTATTGAGGCGAATTTAAACTATTTTTATAAAATTCATCACATTTCGTTAAAAAATTTCTAATTTATTTTGAAAACATTGATTTACCATGATAAAATGAATAAAAAACAGAGTTGAACAAATAATTAAGCTATAACCATTGATAAAATGGCACAGAAAAGGTAAAAGCCGTTTAATTTATAAACGGCTTTTACCTTTTTGCCTAAATAATCTAATTAACAGAAGGAAATTAATTAAAAAAACAAATATCTACTTATTGTTTAATTGAAAATTACAAGTTTATCATTCCCACTTTTTCAAACCAAGTAACTTCTCGCCAAGCGGAGAAAGTTTTGCAACCGGGTTCCGCTTTTCTCGTTCAAGCGGGTCGCCGGGAAATGCATAGCCAATCATCGCTTCCCTGCTTCTCCAACTGTTAATACGCCATTGTCTTAACTCCTCGTTTTCTTCCTGTGCAGGCATCATAGCAATATATTGCGCAATACGAACCTTATTACCGCTGGTATTTGGCTTTATGCCATGGGGCTGCAGGCTGTTAAATATCAACAGGTCGCCGGCTTCGAGTTTTACTTTTACAATTTCAAAACCAGTTGTATCGGGCTTGTAATGATCGCGGTCGGCCGGTTGTGTAAGTTTCCAGGTATCGTAAGTCCGGTATAATTCCGGAACACACTGAAAACCACCCATGGTTTCATCTGTCTGATCTGCCAGGGCTAATACGCCCTGTACATTTTGCGGTTTTGCTTCGGGATCATAGTCTCAGTGAATAAAGCCTTTGTATTCGAAACCAGGACGAAGCGGAAAATTAAGATTAGCCCTATCAATAGTAACCCAAAGTTTTTCGGTGCCCCAAACATCAGCAAACGCCAGGTGAACTTTTGGGTATTGCCGGTTATCCCATAAATACTGATGATTATAAATTTCGACCATACCGGTATTATTCAGCTCTTTCATCTCCATTTGCGCATTCGGCTTTTTGTACCAGCTCTCTATATCGTCGGGGTCTTTATCTTCATATTGCCATAGATAATCAGCCATTCTTTTGGCCTGCTCTTCGGGTACCGCATTTTTAATAATTACATACCCGTTATCCATCCAAAAACGCCAGTCTTCCTCACTCAATAAGCTTAAAGGCTTACCATTACTGCGGTCGTTTAATTTTACCTGGCTTGATTTGGCTGTTGAAGGATTACCAGGTATCTCCTTGTGTGCATTTGTAGTCGGGGCTGCCATAGAATAGCGTTTTAATAATTCAAAAATAGCTAGAAGTAAAGAGTACGAAAACCTATTGATGCAA
>DASXMZ010000133.1:0-2254 GCA_036495385.1 Mucilaginibacter sp.
ACATAATAGGAAAAAAAAACGCTGCTGACAAAGCAATGCATTTGATCTTTTGATATTTCATGGTTAAAGCATTTAAAGATTTATTGTTTTGATATAATGAACACGAATTGCTCATTTACTGAGGCCTGGTTATTTTTCTGAATACTTAATCAATTGTTCGAAACGTGAGGGTGGTAGAATGGTAGTAAAAGTAGTAAGTTACCGGCACTGCGAATTTAAACCGGGACGCAGTTACGGTGCATTTTACAAAATGAAACCAAATAATGCAACCGGACTATTTAATTGAAACATCATTAAGCTTTACCCGGTTCAATGAGTCCACGAGCCATGGCCAAAAGAATAGGTTGCGGTTAACGTCGGCCCGTTATAACCCCAGTTAAAATCTCCGTTCCACTTTGGTCTTGTAACGCCAACATTAAAATCTAAACCGGTATAACCAGCAGACAGGTCCAAACGCCCGATCACCCTATAAGTTACAAGCGCATTAAATCCCAAAATCCTTCCGTTAATATTATCAACAGTTAGCGAGAAATAATCGAACTCGCCGGTTACCGCCCAGCGGTCACTAAAAGTATAACCACCCCAAACACCAAAATCGGGCAGCGGGGCGGTAAAGCCAAAATCGTTACTTATATTAAGGTTTGCCGCACTACCCGCCGTGGACAGCCCCACACTTGCACGAACAATGTGTAGCCCCACTAACAAACCGGCTTCGAAATTGGGTTTGGAAAGTATGGCGTAACCATAGGAGAACCTATATATTGTAGTATTGAAAAAAGCATTAACCTGTGTGTTAGCGGCGTAGGTATTATCGCCAAACGTAATGTCCTGCTGTATCGTGTGATCAGACGATCTGCCTATATAAATATAACTCAAATCAAACCTGGACCGGCTGGAGGACCGCCATTGAAAATCTCCTAAAAATGTCCACGAATTTTTTTTAAAACCCAGGTCGTTCTCAAAATTTATGTTGGTTCCTAACCCTCCCGAAACGTCACTAACCCTGATATCCGTATTGTTTATTGCTACAAAAGCACCTGCAGAAACGCGAAATTTTTCAACATACCAGGGAACTTTGGGATTTGATGATGCTTTGGCTACAGCTTCATCAAACAAGGAAGCCCCAGGTTCGCCATTTCCTGCCTGAGGGTATTGCGCATTTAAAACATTTTGGTCGTTAAACGGGCTAACCGTAAGTACGTTGCGGGTGACCTTAGTTATAGACGATGTGGTATCCTGGCAAAAAGCCTCAAATATGATTGATACCATGATGATCGGCAGTAAGAAGAGTTTTGTCATAGCTGTAAGATTGTAGAACGGTTTAAAAATCTGTTGAACCGGCGGTAGTGTAAACTCTTAGCTGGTATACGCTTTGAATAATAGTTTAATTCAAAGTAAGGGTTGTTTAGGCATAGTTGTGTTTTTTAACCAGCCTGCAGTTGTTTCATATTTAAAAGTGGAACTAAGGTACCTATTTATTTCCTAATAGTTAACAATTCTATTTAAGAAAAGTTGGGACACCAACTTAAAATGACTGGCTGTTTTATTAGGTTCGGATAAGCAACAAAATTCACATAATCCCAACGTAAAATAAAGATTTGTCCCGCTGTCCAATTGTGGCTTTTTCAATCGCCATCGTATCATAAACAGTAATTATTTACAATAAAAACTACGAAGATGAGAAACACGATGTATTGGGTTGAAATACCAGCAAAAAACTTTGAGAGAGCGAAAAAATTCTATGAAACTATTTTCGATTTAACCATGAATTTGGTGTCTATGCCGAGAGGAAAGTATGCAATATTCCCGCTTGATATGGAAGGGCAGGGTGCGGGCGGTGCAATAGTTGAAGGCAGCGGCTATGAGCCTTCCGAAAAAGGCCCGGTTATCTATTTGGACAGGGGTGATGACCTAAGCACACCGCTTTCGAAAATAGAAAGTGCGGGAGGGAAAATCCTTCTTAATAAAACAAAAAACGGAGCCAATGGTGAATTTGGCTTTATCGCCCATTTCATCGACTCTGAGGGAAATAAAATGGGACTTCATTCAAATATTTGAACAATGCAGATACAAAGCTCTTCCGATTTGGGAGGGCTTTGCCATTTAAATGTTGGTTTCCTGGGAAATAATATGTGCTGAAAAAGGAAAGGGGAATTTAACTAATTTTTTATGCTAACATTTAATGCAACGAAAAAGCTGACTTGATTAAAGTAATTATCCCACCTGTCGCTATTTGCAGGCCCACGCAAAAAAT
>DASXMZ010000134.1:0-15082 GCA_036495385.1 Mucilaginibacter sp.
CCTGTAGGATGGTGAAATTTTAGGCAGACACACCTCCTTGTCGCGGTGGCGAAGAGCATGGGAAACTCTCAGCAATGAGAATAACCACTTCGTGAAGGTTCGACTCCTTCTCCTACAGCCTCTTCTCATAATTTAGGTTTATAATTGGTTAGCAAAGGCCCCTGCCCATCAGGGGCTTTGCTTATATATAAGGTTTTTTATTTGTCAATTAAACAAATAAAAACTATTCAGGATCAAGTTGAATTTTGTGGGAAGTAAAATCTCAGCATAGATATTAGCGGGCCCGAACAAAAAGAGAGTACTATCTCTGACGCCTCTGTTGCTAGCCAGGAAAACTTTTATTTTAGCGTTGAAATTATATCCATGGGTCAAAATATTTTTGATTTGTTGATAATCTCCCACCAAAAGTTCAATCTAATCTTTTTTATATCTGCGCCAAAACCATTTAAATATTTCCATTACTACCACAATAGAAATCCCGGCAGGCAACAGGAATAACCACTCATTTAAGGTTATTGGTTCAATCTGAAGTGTGGTATTCAGGCCAGGAATGTAGCCCGCTGATATGTGGATCAATTGAGCAATCGTTATCCCTATTAACAGCACATAATTATTCTTCAAAGGTAATTTGAAAATACTTTTTGTTTCGGAACGGCAATTAAGTGCATGAAAATTTTGTAAGAATACCATGAGCATCATTACCACAGTTCGCGAATGGAGTGTATTATGGTTGGGGCGATTAATGAAATAATACCAAACCCAAAATATGACGATAGATATCCACAAACCGGAAACAGTCACCTGGCTAACCATCAGCTTATCAAAGATGCCTTCATTGGTTTTCCTGGGAAGCTTTTCCATTACTGCTTCGTCACCTTTTTCAAATGCCATCGCGATATCCTGAATGCCATTTGTTACCAGGTTTAGCCACAATAATTGTACAGCTATAAATGGCAAAGGCAGCTTCGATATAATGCTCAGCGCCACAATCAACAATTCTGCCGCACCTGTAGATATTAGCAAGTAAATGATCTTACGCAGATTATCAAAAGTAAAGCGCCCCTCCTCTACACCTGCCGCTATTGATGCGAAATTATTATCTTTAATAATAATGGATGATGCTTCTTTTGCGAGATCGGTGCCCCCACCCATTGCTATCCCAATATGAGCAGATTTTAAAGCCGGTGCATCATTTGCGCCGTCTCCTGTTACAGCTATAAAATGACCAAGAGCTTTCATGCCTTCTACAATAAGCTTTTTTTGGAGCGGGGTAACACGGGCGAATACTTTTTTGTTCCTGATTTTCTCTCCGAATTCCTTTACCGGTAATTGCTCCATGCCGGCAAGGTCAGTACCCGTAATAATATCTTCATTTGTCGCCGCTATCCCGAGCGATCTTGCTATTGCCAGTGCCGTTGCAGGATGGTCTCCCGTAACCATAACAACGCTAATTCCAGCATGCTGGCATTTCTTTACTGCTTCCTTTGCTTCTGCGCGCAAGGGGTCTATCATTCCTGCCAGGCCCAGCAGTTTTAATGGCGGAAGATATTCCAGGCTTTCTGACCCTACCTCTGCACCGGCTACCATCAATACGCGAAATCCGTTGGCGGCCATTTGTTCAGCAATATTCAGTATGTTTTGTGATTCGTTGACGGAAAGCATTTTAATAATCACTTCTACAGCTCCTTTAGTTACATACCATAACTTATCTCCATGCATATAAAACGCTGCCGAGGATTTTCTTTCTGATTCATACGGAATTAGTTTAACTATCTCAGCTTGCTCCTTAAAGAATCCCGGACTTTGCCCTGCTTTGTAAGCCAACGCCCTGAAGGCAACGTCAACCGCATCACCAGAATATTCCCAGCCCGTTTCATTTTTGCGAAGTATTCCTTCGTTTGCAAATATGGAGGCTTGCATAAAACGCGATACGGCATCATTTATCTCTATCTTATTCCCGTCATCACCAATGATTTCTCCTTCGCCATTATACCCATGCCCGGTTACGTCATAAAATTTACAATTTGGCAGATATAATCTTTTTACGGATTGCTGATCCATCGTAAGCGTACCGGTTTTGTCTGACGCGATCATGTCACAACTGCCCAACCCTTCTACTGCCGGCAATTTGCGGACAATAACATTTCTCCTTGCCATTCGCCTTGCACCTATTGACAACGCTACAGTAAGTGCTACAGGCAGCCCTTCGGGGATAGCCGACACGCCGAGAGCTACCATCAGAAAAAAAATTTCCTTTGCAGGCATGCCACCCCAATATCCTATCAAACCAAGTATCACACATACAATTAACACGAGTATGCTTATTTTTTTTGAGAACGATTCCATGCGCCGCTCCAACGGTGGTTTTTCGTCTTCAGTTGAAATCAAAGAGTCGGCGATCTGCCCAATCTGGGTTAGCTGTGCCGTAGCCGTCACTATTCCAATACCTCGCCCCTTTTGTACAGTTGTCGCGGCAAACGCCATATTTAGCCGATCACCTATAGAAAGTTCTTTTCCATGTGGCAGCGCTTCAACAAATTTGACCACCGCGATAGATTCACCTGTTAACAAAGCTTCTTCGACTGAAAGCTGATTTGCTTGCAGTAGCCGGAGATCTGCAGGAACCTTGACACCCGATTCCAACAAAACGATATCACCGGGGACTAATTCTTCTGAGTCAATTTCATGTATACCAGCATCACGTTTTACCCTGCATTTTGCCTTTACCATTTCACGCAGCGCCCGCGCGCTATTTTCAGCACGGGATTCCTGGTAAGTACCCAGAATGGCATTAATCAATATTATTGCAAGAATAAAAATGGCATCCTTTAAATCTCCGGATGCAATTGAAATAATAGCCGCTGCTATCAACACATATATTAGAGGACTTAAAAACTGTCGAAAGAATATCTGAACAAGGGTTTTTGATATAGGTTGTGGAATTTTATTAAACCCATATCGAAGCTGGCGTTTATGCACCTCATCTCCTGTCAATCCATCTTCACTGCTTTGCAATTCCCTTATAACATCCTCTGAGTCGAGTTGATAATAACTTATTTCCATAGGCAGCTTTGTGATGAACGAGGAATGATCTTTCAACAAGGAAGAAATGAAAAGGTTTTTAAATAACTGCTAAGAGAAGCGATTAAATTGCCCCGGGAACCTAATACACCCAGTGTTTTTATGTTTAAAAATATTTTTTTCAAAACGTTAAAACGTATTTTATTCATAGGCTATAAGACGCTTCTTTGGAAAAGGAATTCTACGTTCTCCAAATCACTTCAAATTGTATCAAAATAACTGGTGCTAAAAGTGGTGCTTTGTTGTGAATTGAACAAATGAAAAGGCCTATTCTCAACAGATTGAGCGGAAAACAATGTTGAAAATCCTTGGGTTGGAGTCCCATCAGGAATCGAGTCCTGAATCAATTAGGCCAGAAAGGTTAAGAAGGAACTTCGATTGATATACAGTGTGATTTAAAGCCCCTGGCTGTCGCAAACGAGAAATAAAAAAGCCGTTATCTATTAAATTTTTAACTATAAGCCGATTGTATTTTTATATTTTTGCTGAAAATTATATTTTATGGCTGAAATCAGTATCTCCAATAAAGATTGGCAACGTGTAAAAATTAAAATACAACGAAAATATAACCATCTTACCGACGAACAATTACAATATACCGAAGGACAAGAAGACACCCTGATCAATAAATTGATGATATTGGTTAATCGTGACCGAAAATATGTACTATTTACCTTAAAAAAAGCGTTAGTGAATATCGACAATAACCGCTTGTAGATTAAGGTGTAATAAAAACAATCTTAAATTTGTGTAGTTTTATAGCTTGAATGTTTTAAGAAGGGAAAAGTGATGTTTAGTAGATATAAAAAGAAAGCTTTTTTTGGCGGCTTATTAATGCTGGCAATATTTTCGTGGAGCTTTAAAGACGACCTGTTCCAGCTATCCAAAAACCTGGATGTGTTTTCATCTCTTTATAAAGAGGTAAACATTAACTACGTTGACGATATAAACTCGGCAAAAATGATAAAGACGGGGGTAGACGCCATGTTGGATGGCCTCGATCCCTACACAGAGTTTGTTCCCGAATCAGAAATTGAAGATTATAAACTCCATTACGTAAGTACGCAATATGGTGGTATTGGCGCGAGCATATTCAGCAGAAAGGGAAAAGTATTTATTGCCGATGTTTTTGCCGGCTTCCCTGCTCAAAAAGCTGATATTCACCCTGGTGACCAGTTGGTGAAAATAAATGATATCGACCTTGATGGTAAAAACAACGACCAGGTTGGCCTTTTATTAAAAGGCAGCAAAGGCGCGTCAATAAGGCTGGTAATTAAACGCGGCAGCGCGGGTCAACCTGTTGACAAAACGCTTGTGCGTGATGAGATAAAACAACCCAATGTTTCTTATTCAGGCATGGTCACAGGTAATATGGGTTACATCAAACTTGATAAATTTCTCGAAAATTCAGCGGATGAAGTTACCGCTGCCCTGGCATCAATAAAAAAGAATAATCCCAGCGGAATCATTCTCGATTTACGCTCAAACGGGGGGGGCATATTGCAGGAGGCTGTGAAAATTGTTAATTTATTTGTACCTAAGGACGTGCTGGTGGTGTCCCAAAAAGGCAAGATAAAAGAAAAGAATTTCTCTTATAATACTTTTAACGAACCGCTTGAGCCTAATTTGCCGCTGGTGGTATTGGTAAATAGTCATTCGGCTTCTGCATCTGAAATTGTTGCAGGTTCATTGCAGGACCTAGACCGCGCTGTTATTATAGGCCAGCGAAGCTATGGCAAGGGGCTGGTGCAGCAAACCTTTAATTTACCATATAACAGCCTGGTAAAGATCACCATAGCCAAATACTACGTACCTTCCGGACGCTGTATACAGGCACTTGATTATACCAATCGCAGATCTGACGGCAGCGTTGTTAAGGTGGCTGATTCATTGATCCATGAATTTAAAACTAAAGACGGGCGTTCCGTTTATGACGACAGTGGAATTTATCCTGACATTTTTATAAAGCCGGAACACTTTGCAGATGTTACCGAAGCGCTGATTGGCAAACTTCTCATTTTTGACTATGCTACCCATTATCGCGATAGCCACCCAACCATTGATAATGCTAAAACATTCGCTTTATCAGATGCAGAGTATGATGATTTTGTAAAATACCTGGCTGATAAAAATTATACTTATAATACCGATTCTGAAAAATTACTAGCCAGCTTAAAAACCCAGACTACCAAAGAAAAACAATTCAGCGAGATTCAAACTGAATATGATGCCTTAAAGGCAAAAATGGCAGCCAGCAAAAAAAATGATCTGCAAATTCATAAAGAGGAAATAAGGCAGGTGCTTGAAAATGAAATTGCTTCCCGCTATTATTTCGAAAAAGGCCGCTATGAGGCTAATTTTAAATATGACAAAGAGCTTTCACAAGCTGTAAAAGTTATGCAGGATAAAGAGCTGGTTGCGTCGATATTAAAAGGGGAAGGCAATTACAAAGTGATCGGGAAGCCGGTTTTGGCAATGGCTGCAAAGAAAGCAGATAAAGACGCTGATCCTGACGACCAATAATATTATTCCTTACTCTGATCCAAAATTTTATTCCCGTTGTAACATTTCCAAAGTTTACTAAACTTTACGGGAACTCATCTCGTATACTTTTTGCAAAAAAGGCAAACTAAACCTTTTGTGGTTATAGCTGTCTACTTATTAAACAATTTAAATTTTTATGAAAAAATTTCTTTTTATTGCGGCTTTATCGTTTGGCTGTTTAACAGCAAATTTAGCCAATGCGCAGGTTGGTATTCACATAGGTATAAATATTGGCGCCCAACCAGAATGGGGGCCAGTTGGATATTCTCATGCAGAATATTATTACATGCCTGATATTGACGCTTATTACGATGTTCCGGCACACCAGTATGTATATTTCGAAAACAATGTCTGGGTACACAACCGGGCTTTACCTCCAAGATTCGCCAGCTTTGACAGGTACCACAGCTATAAGGTTGTTGTAAACCAGCGCAACCCATGGGAACATCATGCCGAAATCAGAAACAGGTATGCGGTTTACAGGGGCCACAGGGACCAGCAAATTATACGTGATAGTCGCGATGACCAATACCGAAATCATTGGAACGGGGATAATGACCACAGGCACGACAACGGAAACCATTACGGCGAGCGGAGAAACGATCATGACAACGGTGACCGTGGCCATGATCATGGTGACCATGGCGGCGACCATTAAATTTCGGCGTAACTAAAAAGAAAACGGCCCGGGTGTTTACCTGGGCCGTTTTCTTTTACCTGGTGCTTGCTACTTCGGGGTTCGGGTTTAGCTCTAAACCCATATTCCAAAACATAAATGCCCATTTATCTACCTGCGCGCTAATTACCTGTTCGGTACTTTGACCTGCTCCATGGCCAGCCTTTGTTTCAATGCGAATTAAAACCGGAGCAACGCCCTGTTGGTACTCCTGTAAACGGGCCGCAAACTTGAATGAGTGCGCCGGGACCACACGGTCGTCATGATCAGCGGTCGTTACCATTGTAGCCGGATATTTCTCTCGTTTTAAGGCGTGGTAAGGTGAGTATTTATAAAGATATTCGAACATGTCTTTCGAATCTTCAGCAGTTCCATAGTCATAGCTCCATCCTGCGCCGGCCGTAAATTTGTTATAGCGCAACATATCCATTACTCCTACCGCCGGTAAAGCAACCTTGCACAAGTCGGGGCGTTGCGTCATAACTGCTCCAACCAATAAACCGCCATTTGATCCGCCTGAGATGGCCAGGTAATCTTTTGAGGTGTATCTATTCCTGATGAGGTACTCAACGGCAGCTATAAAATCATCAAAAACATTTTGTTTCTTCATTTTAATGCCCGCTTTATGCCATTTACCGCCATACTCTCCCCCACCTCTAAGGTTCGGCACCGCAAAAACGCCGCCGTTCTCGAGTAATATAATGTTGGATGTACTGAAGGCGGGGGTTAAACTTATATTGAAGCCTCCATAACCATATAGCATGGTCGGATTTTTTCCCTTTAATTTAATCCCTTTTTTATAGGTGATAATCATTGGTATGCGGGTACCGTCTTTCGATGTATAAAACACTTGTTTGCTTTCGAATTGATCGGGATCAAATTGCACGCCCGATTTTTTGTATAATGTCGATGCTCCGGTGGCTATGTCCAGCTTAAAGATGGTAGGTGGATAAATGTAGCTGGTAAACGTGTAATATGTTTCTTTCTCTTCTTTTTTTGTGCCAAAGCCTGCAGCTGTGCCAATAGACGGAAGGTTTATCGTCCGTTCAAGCTTGCCATCCAAGTCATATTGCTGCACAAAAGAAGTTGCGTCCTTCAGATATTCCGCAAAAATTTTTCCTCCACCGGTCGTTGCCGTAAGTACATTTTGGGTGGTTGGGATAAGATCTTTCCAGGCTGTGGTTTTAGGGTTAGCTGCCTCAGCAGTTACTACCTTAAAGTTAGGCGCATAAAGATTGGTTAAAATAAAAAGTTTACGGCCTGCATTATTAATAACTGTATGTTCATTATCAAAATTATTAACAACAGCAACAATCGGGCTATCGGGTACGGCTAAGTCCTGCAGATAAAGCTCATTACCGGTGGTTGTATTGGCAGCCGAGATTACCAGAAAGTGTTCGTCCTCGGTTAAATATGCGCCTATATAACGACGCGGTGTACTTTCGCCGCCAAAAATCAGCTTATCGCTGGCCTGGGGTGTGCCAAGCCGGTGATAATATAATTTATGGTACTGCGTCATTCCCGATAGCTGCGAACCTGATTTAGGTTTATCATAGCTGCTGTAATAAAATCCATCATTTCCGCGCCACGCGATACCACTAAACTTTACGTCAACAAGCGTATCCCCTACCATACTTTTATCCATCGTTTTTATCACGATCACTTTACGCCAATCACTGCCGCCTTCCGAAAGCTGGTAGGCTGCCATGCTGCCATCTTTGGTAAAATCGATTCCCTGCATGGATGTGGTGCCATCCGCCGAGAATTTATTCGGATCCAGAAAAACTTCCGGCGCTTTATCACCCTCCTGCCTCCACAAAACCGCCTGGCTTTGGAGACCGTCATTCTTATAGAAATAGGTGTATTTCCCTTCTTTAAAAGGAGCGCTATATTTTTCGTAGTTCCACAATTTCTCCAGTCGCCTGTGCATTGCATCACGATAAGGGATTTGAGAAAGATAATCCTGCGTTACTTTATTTTCTTCTTTTACCCAGGCTTTGGTATCCTCAGCACGGTCATCTTCCAGCCAGCGATAAGGATCGGGCACTACGGTGTCAAAATAGGTATCTCTAATATCGCCCTTTTTTGTATCAGGATAAGGTATCTTTTTCGTGTTCATTTGTTGGGCAAAGGTAAAGCTGCTAACAGAAATAGCAGCACATAAAAAGGCCAGGGTTTTCATCTCTTAATTAGGGTTGGTAAAGTAAATATATGACTATTAGGATGAAAGACGGAACGCTGTGAGTTGATTATAAAGCTATTGGATTTTCTCGCGGATATAAACGGCGCAAAATTTGCCTTCAGGGATATTTTTTGCAGAACGGTAATTGGAATGCTGTAAAATCCGGCTCTTATAAACATGCTACAGGTATTGTTTCCACCAGTAGGAATTATACGCACCTTTGACTTCTGCTGTTTCACCTGGCCCGGGTATAAATAAGTTTATATTCTTTTCTTTTCCATAATTTACTAGCCTTTCAATTGGTTCGTACCAGGCATGCGGTGCAAGATTAAACGTGCCATAGTGAATGGGCATCATCAGCTTACCATTTAGCGCAAGGTGCGCATTTGAAGCATGATCGGGTCCCATATGAATATCCGGCCAGTGCTTGCCATAGGCGCCAATTTCAAGTATGGTTAAATCAAATGGCCCATAAGCATCCCCGATCGCTTTAAAACCCGGAAACCAGCCAGAGTCCGCGCCGAAAAAAATATTGTGCTTTGCTCCTTTTATTACAAACGATGACCATAGGGTTTCATTGCGTCCGGTAATTCCCCGCCCCGAAAAATGCCGGGCAGGGGTAGTCGTTATTTTACAGTCAGTACCCAGCATGGCGCTGTCGCCCCAATCCAATTCGGTTATAAATCGGTCGTCAATCCCCCATTTTTTCAGATGTTCACCTACGCCCATTGAGCAGAAAAATGGAATAGCTTTACCAGCATAATATTTAATGGTTTGTTTATCAAGGTGGTCGTAATGGTCGTGTGAAATGATAATAGCATCGAGCGGTGGCAATTCATCCAGTTGCAGGGGTGGCGCAAAAAATCGTTTGGGCCCAAAAAATGATGAGAATGAAACCCTATCACTCCATACAGGATCGGTGAGGATTGTCTTCCCATCAATTTCTATCAATATGCTCGAATGGCCTATCCAGGTAACCCTTAATCCAGCTGCGGGAGGTATTTGATAAACCGAAGTATCTGTTTTAAAAGGCCCTAATGTTTGCTTAGGCGTGTTTTCAGCTTTATTAGTGGCATATTCCTTTAATATGGGAATCATAATTTCAAATCCGCCCATATCTGTAGGCACCGGGTTTTGATATTTTTTCCCTTTTTTGCTTGATGATGATAAATTCATAAATTATAAAAGCCAATAATTGGCCATAGTTTGAACCGAAGAGTTTTATTGCCAGAAACGATTATATAATGGCAATTGATATCTTAATGATTTAAAAAAGTTATTGCCTGTTTGCAAAATTCAAATAAAGGGGCTGGTAATGTGTTTTCGGTGTATGGGTGGACAGCGCCAAAAGTGTGGTCGGCACCATGGATTATCAATAACTCTGCATTTGGATTAGCATTTTTTAATTCCTCTGCCTGGCTTAACGGAACAGAAGTATCTTCATCGCCATGCACAATTAACCAGGGTTGCTTTATTTTTGCTGCCTTTTTAAGGATGTTCAAATGCGCCGGGTGCCTTTCGAAGTCATTCAGCAAACTAACTTTTAAAGGCATTTGCTGTTTCGTTCGCGTGTTAGCGATATAAGTAATGCCTTGCACTCGCCATTGTTGTTCTGCTTCTTTCGGCCATAAGGTAGCG
Source organism: Mucilaginibacter sp. (assembly GCA_036495385.1). Classification (GTDB taxonomy): domain Bacteria; phylum Bacteroidota; class Bacteroidia; order Sphingobacteriales; family Sphingobacteriaceae; genus Mucilaginibacter. The sequence continues at coordinate 10,122 of DASXMZ010000134.1, forward strand.
AAGTCGGAAATTGAGGCCATTGTTACCAATTTCTTTACCCGCTTATCTTCCGAAGTTTTTATAATGCTGATACCACCACCCATACTATGGCCTATCAAATAAATCTCCTTTGACGCCGGCATTGCCGGGCCTTCGCAGGCAAAATTAATAACCGCATTAAGGTCGCTTAGTTCAATTGAAAAAGTATTATCGCCAAAGGCTATCAGGTCGGCAAAGTCAAGCGGTTTATCAGCTGTAGTTCCGTTGTGCGAAAAATTAAACTTTAAAAACCGGAAGCCGTTTTCCGCAAAATACCTGGCAACAAGGTTATGCGCGCCCCAATCCTTAAACCCCTTAAAGCCATGCGCAAAAATCACCATCGGCGCATTTATAAGGTCGTCATCAAAAGTTATATCAATCAGCATCCCCCTGCCTTTCGCACCCGGAATGTTGAAATTTTGTTTCCTGATCATAACGGGTAAAATACAAATAAATTTATTGTTGGATGGTAAATATTTGCTGTAATGCTGCTAGCTCGAAGAAAGGTCGTAAATATCGCCGATCTGTGAATAACGGCTATTTAAATTTGTTTTTGTATATTAGCTAATATTTAGTTGAAATGAAAAAGCAAGTAGTTATTGAAACCCTTGATTCATTTGAAGACGAGTTTGATACAGAAAGGCTCATCGAAAGACTGTTATTTGTAGAGAAAGTTGAAAAAGGATTAAAAGACGTTGAAGACGGCAAAGTGCTTAACTATGAAGAAGCGAAACAAAAGTTTTTTGATAAGTGGAGCAAATAACTATTGTTTTGACGGAATCAGCCTATTCTGATCTTGAAGATATCGAAAAATACATCTCCCAGGATTCGACGGCTATCGCAAGAAAATTTATAAGTAAAATATTTGATAGAATTGATCAGCTTCACAATTTTCCGGAACTTGGAAAGCTCGTCCCTGAAATATCAAATAAGTCAATAAGAGAGTTACTTCTTAAAAAATACCGGATAATTTATCAAATTGTTGATGAAAGAAATATAAGTATTGTCCGGATTGTTCATGGTTCGCGATTACGGGATATTGAGCTTTAATTTACCGTTGCCTAACCAATTTATATTTCAGCTTCCCCACTAATAATTCCGTTGAGTCTACATTCTCATTGGTGTCATAAAGTTTCAACGTATCAGCCGATATTTTGAACGTAAAATTCAATTGTTCATGGTTCGGGCCTTTAAAATACATGGCGTCTAAGTTGTCGTTAACATCCGAATTCAAATCATAATTGACAAAATATTTGTCAAAATCAAGAAATCCTTTGACCTGTCCTTTTTCGTCAAAATGAACCGTGATGCTGGACTTAGTACTGTCGATCAGATTATAGTTACCAGCTACCAACATTTTATCTATGTATTCCTCCAAAGCGTCGCCAAGGTTTCCCCTGAGTCTTTTGAAAGCCCTAATGTATGTATGAAATAAAAACTGCTTTTTTTCGCCGTCATAATATGCCAGTCTAATCGTCGTGTCTCCCTTTTCTACCGAATAACTTAAATCTTGTCCATTGAATTTGATCGTTGATGGTTTTTTACCCGCAACAAATTTCAATGTCGAGTAGCCGCTATCATGGGCATCGCCCCCCAGGCATACAAGACTGTCTCCCTTTATACTGTCGGTATTTATTTCAATTGATACGACATCTCTAAAATTCAAAGCTGCCAACGGAGATTTGCTTTGAATCAATTTTTCAGCGTAGTACTTATTTATCCAATCCCCTTGAATAATTGGAGTAAATTTTTTGATGAGCTTTTGTGTTCGAATGGAAGAATCCCCAGTTGGTTTATTGGTGGACGAATCGGTCCTACCTTTACAAGTCGCGAAAACACAGATAGCTAAGAATGCAAAGAAAAGTTTTTTCATTGTGATTGATTTGGATTTATTAAAATAGAAATAATTCAAATATGATACCCCAACCTTTCAACTTTCCAACATTATAACATTCCAACCTTTCTACAACAAATTCGTATTTTTGCATTAATGAATACTACTGCTGTTAAATCACTTCCGGGCCGTTATTGTAATTCTTTAACAGAATATTCGCGTTTTGTAACGCGCGAAGTTGCTATTGGCGATGTGCCAATGGGTGGGAATAACCCAATCCGCATTCAAAGCATGACGACCACCGATACTATGGATACTATAGGTACCGTTGAGCAGTCTATCCGGATGGTTGATGCCGGCTGCGAATATGTGCGGATCACTGCGCCCAGTATTAAGGAGGCTCAAAACCTGGCAGAGATTAAAAAGCAATTACGGCTGCGTGGTTATTCAGTGCCTTTGGTGGCAGATATCCATTTCACCCCCAATGCTGCTGAAATTGCTGCGCGCATTGTTGAGAAAGTTCGTGTAAATCCGGGTAACTACGCCGATAAAAAGAAATTTGATCAGATTGATTATACTGATAGTGAATACCAGGGCGAGCTGGAACGTATTTATCAAAAATTCGCCCCTCTTGTAAAAATCTGCAAGGAATATGGTACAGCTATGCGGATAGGCACTAACCATGGCTCTCTTTCCGATAGGATCATGAGCCGATATGGCGATACTCCGCAAGGCATGGTGGAATCGGCCATGGAATTTATGCGGATTTGCGAAACGCTGAACTATTATAACCTGGTGATCTCGATGAAATCAAGCAATCCGCAGGTAATGGTACAAGCTTACCGGCTGCTGGTTGAAACCATGGTTGCCGAGGGAATGAACTATCCCCTGCACCTTGGCGTAACCGAAGCCGGCGACGGTGAAGATGGCCGTATCAAATCATCTGTCGGTATAGGAACATTGCTGGAGGACGGCCTGGGCGACACCGTACGCGTTTCCCTTACCGAAGAGCCTGAAGCGGAAGCACCGGTGGCAATTGCTTTGGTAGAACGATACGTTGAAAGGTCAAAGGCAAAAGGCGAAAGGCAAAAGGCAAAAGGAAACGAGAAAAACCTTTCACCTTTCACCTTTCACCCTTCACCTCCTCTCCAACACAATCCCTATGAATACACCCGCCGGCATACTTATGAGGCCAATGCTTTTATTGGCGGACATATGGTGCCTCGTGTGGTGATCGACCTTTCGAAAAAGAATTTCAAAGACCCGTCAGTTTTAAACGATGCCGGTTATTTGTATTCGCCCGTTTTGGATAAATACAACATGGCCGATCAATCCGTCGATTTTGTTTACCTGGCTGATCAATTACCATCATTCAATTTACCCGGCAATCTAAAACAGCTTTATAACTATAAAACGTGGCAAAAATTGGCTGATAAGGCCATGTGTCACCCTGTTTTTACTTTACAGGAATATATTGCCGCTGAAGATCGTTCCTCTGCATTAAACCTGGTTTGCCTAAAATATGCAGACCTTGACTCCGAAGAATTTGGATCGTTGCCGTTTGATCAATCTTTAGTGTTTGTATTGGAAACAGACGCCGCGCACGGCATGGCAGAGCAGCGTTCCTTCTTTTTTGCGATGGAGAATCTGAGTATAAATGTTCCGGTTATTGTAAAAAGGAGTTACACTTTCGAGTCCGAAAGTATAAAGATCGAAAGCCAAAAAGTCTCTCCGCTAACCAGCGGAGGAGATTTAGAGGGGGCTGGACCCGGTACCCTCTTACAACTCTACGCCGCCACCGACCTGGGCGCCTTGTTAGTTGACGGCTTTGGTGATGGCATTTGGATAGATGCCCCGGAAGCGGAAACAAAAATGATAACTTCCACGGCCTTTGGAATTTTACAGGCCACGCGGTCGCGCATATCAAAAACAGAATATATCTCGTGCCCGAGTTGTGGGCGTACCTTGTTCGATCTGATGGTCACTACGCAAATGATACGAAGCCGCACCAGTCATCTTAAAGGCTTAAAAATCGGCATTATGGGTTGCATAGTAAACGGTCCCGGTGAGATGGCCGATGCTGACTACGGCTATGTAGGATCCGGAACCGACAAGGTTACGCTTTACCGCGGCAAAGAAGCGGTAAAAAAGAATATAAGTTCGGCTAATGCACTTGATGAGCTGATCGGCATTATCAAAGAAGATGGCAACTGGGTAGAGCAGGAAGCGTTATCTGTTAATTAAATGGTTTAAATGAAGCAAACATTGAAGTTGCTTCACTTAAAAAATTTAAGGGGATAACATCGCACGCATCAAAATACGCCTGCCACATTTTTAAGACTTCCGGGTTTTTATGTGCATTTTGAATAGCCTCATTCGATAGCCATTCAAAAACCTCAACAATGGTCCCGTCTGCCGCTTCCATTACTATCGGCTCCCTGTCGGTAACCAGGCCCTCTTTTTTAAGGATTGGAATATGCGTTTTCATCACTTGCTTCAATGCATCTGCTTTATCCGGTTTCGGTTTGTAAGCTACTATCACAACAATGCCCATAACTTTGATACATTTAACTGGCCATCAGCGAATTTATGACATATTTTTCGATAAAATAACACAGTTAACGCGGTGGCGTGCGAATGATTTTTATCCGGCGCCCCCTGCTAATACTCCAGCCACTTATTAAACTTCAAATTGACTTTATCGCCTTCGGCATATTTTCCAAACTGATCGTTTAGTGCCCGAACGGTTATTCCCCTATTGTTCAAAAGCAAATCCTCATAGCATCCCTTAAATAACACTTGCTTTATCGTCCAATGGTTATATGTCCAGGCTTTATTTGTTTCTATCCATTCGGGATAAATAACCACGATAGCTGCTTTTGTTTTAATACCGCAGGCCTTAGCTTCTTCATTAGCTAATACGTTGCAGTTTGTAAGTAAACTTGCCGTATATAAAAAGCCCGGATTTCGATAAAGAAGTTTTGGATCGCCCGATTCCAAGATTTTTCCGTTTCTCAAAACAAATAATTCGTCGGCCATTGAAAGCACCTCCCCCGGGTCGTGCGATACGATAATTACAGTTAGTCCTGTTTCTTTTACAATTTCACGG
>DASXMZ010000135.1:0-10615 GCA_036495385.1 Mucilaginibacter sp.
CTGAAATCTTAACGCCGTTAAAGTTCTTTTCTAAATTTAACAAATCGCAGGGTATCGTCTCTAACCTCCGGGCTAAAACCATCGATTTCTGAGATATCATACAAGTCGTCTGCTAATTGCTCGATCACGGTTTCCAAGTACCTTGAACCACCTATTCCATCGTACCGCCTGGCAATATGTTTGTCAAACTCCTTTACGGCAGTGAAAATTTTGTAATAAGTTTCCTTTAAATCGCCGTTTCCGGCTTTCCACTCCTGCAAAATGGCATCAAAATTTTTCAGCCCTTGCTCAAATTCTACCAGCAATCCCTTATCCATCAGCTGCCGGGCGAGTTTCTTATCTTTCTTTGGCAGTTCGTAATACATAATCTTACAAGCTAATATTATCTATTCAAATATCGCAGAACTATTGGTTAGCAAAAAAGTTTTTAAAACATTAGGGTACTAAAATGCTTCTCCGATCCTGAAATAAATCCCATAATCACCTCTTCCCACCGCGGCGTCCAAACCCACATTGAATTTTGTTTTCTTAAACGGGTTGTAACGAAAACCGCCTCCTGCGCCGGGATATATTTTCCAGTTAAAACTTTGCGTTGCAGAACCATAAAGAGTGGCTAAGCCGGCAAAGCCCACCAATCCCATTTTCTTGGTGAAATTATAACGATACTCACCCTGAATGTCCATTAAACCATCCCCGCGGTATTTGCCTTCTGAATAACCTCTGATATCTCTTCCGCCCAGGGTAGCCTGTTGCTCGAATGCTATATTTCCTAAACCAAATTTTCCGAAAAGTCGGACTGCAATTACGTCGTTATTATTGCGTTCGGGGAAATATTTATTTAATTCCAGAGCAATTCTGTTTGCTACCACAGCATTGCCGAACCATTCCGGATAGGTCGTCCAGCTCAATTTAAATTTGTCACCCTGCGTGGGGTAATAGACCGCGTCGCGGGTATCATGCAATAAATTTACCGCTAATCCATTAGTATAGGTTATACTGGAAGGCGCTATATTATTCTCGTAAACGGTATTGTAATGGGCGTAGGTATAAGAGATACCGCCATAAAATCCCTTTATAATTTTGTGTTGCGCACCGATGCTGATAAGTGTGGTTTTGGTGCCGTAATCATAAAAATCAGGTTCATCGACGTCATCGACGAAAAATTGTGAAGTATAATTGCCCGTCAGGGCAAACAATTTAAGGCGCCATTTATCTTCCGCTGCGTACCATCTGTTAAAAACAGCAACAAAATAAGAACCATTTGTAGTATAAATAGCTGAAAGCCCCGATAATGATTGAGGAGAAACCGTATCCTTCACATTTAGCTTATACATCATCATCGGGATAGCCCCAAGCATTACCTGAAGATTCCTGTTGTAACCTAAAAATGGCATCACCCTAAATTCAATGTTCTTTTCCTTTGCCTTTTGTGCCGGTACACTGTCCGTCCGGGTTTGACAAAATGTACACGTACAACAAAATGCAAAAAAGACTATTAGCAGCGTTTGCTTCATCTTACAACATTTGATAATTTATTATAAATCGGTCCCGCCCGTATTTTAGTATTACTATGATTATTTTTAGGGACTTGATTTAATAAAATCAAAAATAGAGATGGGTCAGGGCATAAGCTCAATTTAATAACTGCAATAGGTTGCAGCTTAGAATTTGAAACTGGTTAGCATGCTTTATTTGATAAATTACGCATGCGTTTGAACGTGCAAAAAGCGATAGGCGCTGTTACAATTCTCAGTTTTAGTGATGATTGATTTTTATTTATAATTGTTTAAGATTTCATCCCGTCTAACTATAATCGTGAGGCGTATAGTTTACTGCTTTTTTAGTCAAAAAAATGAATATGTTTAAAGTCCACGATTTGCTTAGGCAGACTATCTTTAGTTTTATTGATATTTTTTATTATCCATTTAGAAAGTGGGTACCATTACATACGTTTCGTTATGCGGCATGTGGCGGGGGAAATACCCTCTTTGACATACTACTTTTTACAATTTGCTACAACTTCATCTTCAAAAAGCAAGACTTTCATATCGGCCTTTTTACATTAAGCCCATATATAGCATCTTTATTTCTTTCGTTTAGTATTTCCTTTTGTTCGGGCTTCTACTTAAACAGATATATCGTCTTCAAGGAATCAGGATTGAAGAAAAGCGTACAATTATATCGGTTTATAGCAGTAAACATACTGTGCATTATCTTAAATACTATATTCCTGAAATTTTTTGTGGGCTACTTAGGTTTATATCCTACTGTCGCGAAGATTATTGCAACCATAATTATTGTCATCATAAGCTATTTGCTTCAAACTCACTTCTTCTTTAAATTAAGAGAAGATATCCTCTCGAAACGATGATTAATCGCTGAAACCTTTGCTTATTGGGTATTTTTAGAGGAACCCTTATCACAAGTGTCAAGTGTAGATACTTGCAATTTGTGCTTAAAAGTAATTCATAAACGGATTCCCGATATTAATAAGGCAAAAGATTTCCTACGATTAAACAGATCAAAAAAAACTATTGAATTCATCTACTAAAAAACAAAGGCCGTCCCTTTGTTTGGGACAGCCTCTGTCTATTTTTGTTTATTAATTATTGAAATTTAAACCTCTGCCATTTCAAATTCCGGTTTTTCGATCTTGTTCTTTTCTCCGCTGAACTTGTTTTTCAAGTTAACGCGGATAATATACATACAAGGCACTAATATCAAAGTAATGATGGTAGCAAAACCTAAACCGAATATCATTGTCCAGGATAATGGGCCCCAAAAAGCTACGTTATCGCCACCAAAATATATATGGGGTTTAAATGATGTAAAAAGGCCGCCAAAATCTATATTGAAACCTACAGCTAAGGGAATTAAGCCCAACATCGCTGCTGTAGCAGTTAGGAGTACCGGCGTCATACGCGTTCTTGCTGCTTCAACTACTGCATCGTGCAAACTTGCGCCCTGTGCAATAAGCATATCCGTAAATTCAACGAGCAAAATACCGTTCCTCACCACTACCCCCGCGAGCGCAATTATACCAATACCAGTCATTACAATGGAAATTGGCATGTGGAAAAGGCTCAATCCCAGGAACACTCCAATTATACTGAAGAATATTTCACTTAGAATAATTAATGTTTTACCTATTGAATTGAATTGAATCATCAGGATAATTAGAATCATGCCAAATGATATAAGTAATGCCCTACCGAGAAAACCTGCAGCTTCGGCCTGGTCTTCCTGACCACCACCCATGCTTATGCTTACTCCGAGTGGAGCCTTAAATGTTTTTATTGCCTGTCCAATACTCTGATTTACTTCAGTAGGATTAAATGCAGGTTTTATCACATTTGAACCCAACGAAATTACCCTGCGCTGCTGTTTATGTTTAATATTTACATAAGTGTTGGTATAACGTATATCAGTAAATGCCGAAATAGGCACTTGTCTAATAGCACCTCCGGTGGCCATGTCGCGGTAGGTAATCTTCAGGTTTCGTAGCGCGTCAATATTATCCCGCTGGTCTTGCTGTGCCCTAACGTCAATTTCATAGTTGTCTTCAGTCGTATTCCGGTAATCGGATGCTTTAGCGCCAAAAATGGAAGTACCCAAAGCCTGGTTTATCTGACTGGTGGTAATACCCTCGCGGTTAGCACGTTCACGGTCAACGTCAAACACAATTTCTGGTTTGGTGTTCTGCACATCCACTACAAGCCCTTCTATACCCCCAATATTTTGTTGGTTTATATATTTTTTCAACCTGTCAGCAGTATGCACCAAGGTATCCATGTTGTCGCCTGCTATTTCAATGTCGATATCTTTTTGAACCGGTGGTCCTGAGTTTTCCTGCGTAACTGAAATTTGCGCCCCCGGTATGCCTTGTACCGAATTGCGTATGCGCGTCAGGATTGCTTTGGTATCCTTGCCATTTCTTTCACCGTATTCAACAAAAGCCACGGTAATCTTTCCTTTATTATAATAAATACCCTGATCTTCATCGGTTGGATCGGTAACTCCTACCGACACATTCGAAATAATCGAAGAAACGATATCGTTGTCCGGTTCTACAACTTTCGCTACTTTTTTCTCCAGGCCTTCAATAACCTTGTTGGTATAAGCCTGGTCGGTACCTATCGGAAGAGTTACATATACATAGGCAAAGTTTGGGTCGGAAGTTGGGAAAAATTCAACTTTTGGACTTCTTATAATTGTAAATCCAATTGTCAGGAAGAACAGCACGAATATACCGAGCAATATTTGTCCCGGCCTTTTCACCGCCCATTCCAATCGCCGCGCATACCATGACTGAAAACGCGGCCATGCATTTTTCTGGAATCTGTCAATTACCCGTAGCAAGAAGAAGTGATTAATCAGGTACAAAACAGCTACCAACACAACGAAATTACCAAACCCGAAATTAATCAGATATCCCACCACAGCAGCTATACCCAAATAGACCATCGCTTTACGTACCTTACGGTCAAATTTTGGATGGTCATGCTCGCCTTCATAATGCGGCTTCATAAAATCAACAGCAAAAACAGGATTCATTATATAAGCCACAACCAATGATGCCAACAGCGTGATAATAAGCGTTATAGGCAGAAAGAACATAAAATGCCCGATTAAACTGGGCCAGAAAGCTAAGGGGATAAATGGCGCAAGCGTTGTCATAGTACCAGAAAATACTGGTAAAAACACTTCTCCGGCCGCTATTTTTGCAGCTTTGGTAATGGGCATTTTGCCATTACCGAAAATACGGTGCGTGTTCTCTATAACCACAATCGCGTCATCCACCACAATTCCCAATGCGAGCAGGAATGAAAACAAAACGATCATATTGAGCGTGAACCCTATCCATGGCATCACTAAAAACGCTATAAAACACGACAATGGAACCGATAAGGCAACAAATATGGCGTTAGTACTGCCCATAAAAAACATGAGGATTAACGTAACTAACACAAAGCCAATTACTATGGTATTGATCAGGTCGTTAAGCGTTGTACGGGTTTTATCCGATTGATCGCCCGTTACCGTAATCGCTAAACCCTTTGGAAACACCCCTTGCTGCTTTTCTTTTATAAGTTGGTGAATTTTATCAGATGCATCAATCAGGTTCTCCCCTGTTCTTTTACTTACATTGAGGGTGATTACATTTTTAAAGTTCGGATTATCCGGAGTTTTTAAACGCGCATAACTCTCCTGATCTTGAAAACCATCTTTAATTTCCGCAATGTCACGCAAGTAAACTGCTTTTCCCTGCGGATTTCTGACGATCATCGCAGCTACTTCATCGGCGCTTTTAAAATCTTCTTTTATATCTATGGTCCGCTGAACTCCGTCAGTTTTTATCGTGCCCGCGGTTGAAATGATGTTTTCATTACCGATAGCTGTTATAATGTCGTTATAACCCACCTGGGCGGCCGTCATTTTATTGATGTATACATTTATCTGAATATTTGGCCTTAGGGCGCCCACTTCATCAACCTTTGAAATTTCTTTCATGGCTTCAATATCATCCTTCAGGTTATCTGCATATTCTTTCAGCTTTTTCAGGTTATAATTACCGGATATATTAACATACAATATCGGCTGATCGGCAACATCGATATCGGAAATCGTTGACTCTTTTAAATTATTATCATTTTGTGGTAGATCTGGTTTGGCTTTATCAACTGCCTCTTTAACGTCCTGTTTTGCATTCCGGATATCCACATCAGGATTGAATTCGGTAGTAATAAGCGAAACATTTTGTTGTGTATTAGAGGTTACCTTTTTTAAACCTTTAAGCGATTTCAATTGCTTTTCTATCTGCCTGGTAACCAAAACCTCAATATTGTGTGGCGATTGTCCTATGTATTGAGTTTGTATATAAACTTTAGGTATCGTAATATCAGGAAAATTTTCCTTTGGCAGGCGTGAATAGCTTACAAATCCAATAACTGTAATTAAAAATATAATTACATATACCGCCCTTTTGTTGTCGATGGCCCAGCTTGAGGGCTTAAATTCTTTTTCCTCGTCTTTCATAACAGTTTAATTTTATGATTAATTCGCTGCGTTTAATACTCTCAATTTATCGCCGTCTTCAATATCGCCGGCGCCCTGGGTCACTAGTTGGTCTCCCGCTGATAGTCCTGATAATATTTCAGATTTACCGCCATATGTTGCGCCCACTTTGATGTTTTTCTTTTTTGCGACACCATTCTCATCAACAAACACAAAGGTAGCTGTATCAGACCGTTGAATAGCATTTAAAGGAATAACAATTGAATTCTTTTTTGAAAAATCGGCTATTTTTAAAATTGCGGTCATATTAGGGCGCAATGATTTGTTGGACGGCAACTTTATTTCAACACCAAAAGACCTTGATGTTTGGTCAATGACCTTGGCCGCAAAAGTTACATTTGCCATAAGCGAGTCGTTCGCATCCGGAACTATCACTTTTACATGATCGCCTTCGTTAATAGTGCCCGAATATGATTCCGGTACATCTGCTTTAACTTTTAGCAGATCGGCATTAACTATACGTAAACCATTAGCGCCCGGCTGAATAACCTGCCCGAGTTTAAGGTCCATCTGGTCCACCGTGCCGTTAATTGGTGACGTTATGCGATACATATCAGCCTGCTGATGCAATACAGCAACCTGTTTCTGAGAGTTTTGCAACGCGGTTTGAGCTTGCAGATACTGAACCTCGGTACCTATTTTCTGATCCCACAAGTTTTTTTGACGGTCATATAAAGTGTGGTTTAAATTTACCTGGGTTTCTGCCTGTGCAATGTTTTGATTTAAAACACTGTTATCAAGCTGAACCAATACTTGCCCCTTGCTTACGTGCTGGCCAGCTTTAACGTAAATAGCAGTTATAACGCCCGGCGACTGAGAATATGCCATCACGTTATCCTGTGCATCTATCCGGCCCAGAATCTGAACATAATTGGTGAAATTTCCGGATTTGACTACATAAGTGCTTACATCAGTTGATTTAACTGAATCTTTTTTTCCAACCTCAGCTTCTAATGCTGTAATCTTTGTATTCAACGCCGCCTGCTGGCTTTTTAAATCGGCCAATTCAGCGGTTTTGTCTTTTGGTTTACTTGCGCAACCTGCTAAAAACAGTATGGTTGTTATGTATAGTATGTTTTTCATGTCTTTTTTAATATATGGTTTGGTTGTTATTTAATTCTTCCGTATGCTTTATCAAGGTCAACTTTGCTAACCAGGGCATCATATAAACCCTGAATATATGACTCATCGGCCTGCGTCACGCCCGTTTGCGCTTGTGTAACTTCAATGCTTGAACCCACCCCCTGTTCATATTTAATTTTTGAAACGCGCAGTATCTCCTCCGCCAGGGTCCTGTTTTTACGTTGATCGTTTAATGTTTGTAAACCATTGGTGTAGGTGGTGCGTGCCTTGCTAACTTCAAGATCTATGGAATTCTTTATATTGTAGAGATCATTGTCTGATTTTTGTACCTCTATTTTCGACTGTTTAACCTGATTGGAATGTTGAAAGCCGGTAAAAATCGGAACAGATAAATTTAAGCCAATATAACTCGATGTGAAGGTTTGAGCATAAAGGTCACTAAAATTGTTAGTTTGGTACGAAGGTGCGTAGCTGGCGTTTGCTGTTAGCTTCGGTAGAAATTGGCCTTTTTTGCTTTTTAAATCGTATTCATTAAGTTTTTTCTGGGTTTCAAGCAATCCATATTCAATACGGTTATGGTATACACTTGTATCGCCTAGCGGGTCGGCAATAGTGGCGTCTAACTTTATATCTTCAAGTCCATCTTTAAGCGTCAGTTCTTCTTCAATCGGCATACCCATCTGAAATTTAAGCAGTTCATAGTTCAACGCCAGTAACCTTACCGTATTCTCTTTGTTTGTTATCAATGAATTATATTGGAAGGCTAAACGATCAACATCAATTTTTTCAACAAACCCTTGTTTATTTCGTGCCATGGTTTCATCCAGTTGCTGCTTAAGCTCGTCAATGTTTGCCTGCAATAACTTCAATGCTTCAGCGCTAACCAAAATCTGGTAGTAGGCTTTGGTAACATTTACATTTGCATCAATTTTTGTGCGCGTCAAACTGCGCTCATACAATTGCCTGTAAGTTTTACGGGCCTGTAAACCAACTATATAATTCGGATCAAAAAGTATCTGGTTTGCGTTAATGCCTAAAGCCGAATTATATTTTTGTGTGAAGCTGGCCTGTACATATTGAGGTGACCCTGTAGGTACTGTTATCGTATTTCCGCTCCCGTTTTTTACGCCTTCGGTAGCCAGCACACCATATACCGCTGGTGTGATAAAATTAGGGAATAATATCGTGGGGGATTTAACATAATCCTGGAAAGATGCTGACCCACTTATTTGCGGTAGGCCCTGTCCGATGGTTTCTTTTATATGATATTCAGCTTTTGTAACGTCAAGCTTGGAGTTAACAACATCGTGCTGGTGATCATAAGCATAATTTATGCAATCCTGTACAGTAAAATTATGGATTGTTGTAACTGGCGGCGTCTGTTGCGCAAAGCCGCTCAGGACAATTGCACATAATAACGGCACGGTTAAAAATACATGTTTCATTGATATATGGTTGTGATTTGTTTGCTATTTAATTAATCTGTTCGCTTTAATACTGTTACTACAAAGTACCGTTGTCGGTTTGACAACCCTATGTCAACAGCAATTATTCATCTATTATATTTTTATACTGATTTAAAAGTTTAACTCCTTTTAAAGTACATATCCCATAGTTAAAGTGCTCAAGAAATTGCTTTTGCACCTTCCAGATGTTGAACTCGGCTATTGGGAATATTAAATTATTAAAGCCCATTTCAATAAGATTAACGTGCATCCGCGCGATGATTTTTACGTCAATTTCGGGCCTGATATATCCCTGCTTTATTCCCTTTGTTAATAGTTGCTCCATTTTGTGTATTACTACATCTGTTTTGAAATTTTGGAACTGTTTCCATGCTTCCGGATAATACTTCTGCATATCATGAATAACAATTGGATTGATCCTCGAAAACATCTCTTCAGAACATTTCATCATCTTAATCATCTGTTCAATCACATTTTCCGATTTGCTGATGATCTCATTCATCTGATCTTCGTCTTCTTTCAGCTTTCTCTTTCCTAAAGCCAGTATCAACTCATTTTTATCACTAAAAAACTGGTAAATGGTTTTTTTAGACATACCCAGGTGCCTGGCTATATCATCCATCGTTACACTCCTGATCCCTGCTTTTAAAAACAGCTCCTCACCACCTTGTAATATTCTTTCTATTTGAACTATTGACATTATTGGTCAAAACTAAGGAAACGTTTTTAGATTACAAAGTTTCCAAATGATATTACGTTTACCTGACAAATGCCTTTTAATAATTATTGATTTATTGAATTAGTGATTTAGTGAATTATACCGACACAAATTTATTATCCTTCGCTTGTACAGAACAGTGGAAATAACGACAATATAACGGGCCTTTTGCGCCATCTGCTAAGAATATTCCCGCCACTTAACCCTTCCATTATCTCATCATACCTACGCATCTAACTGCCACTGCTACTCAAAACTATTACCGAATTACTATCTTTGCAAAAATTCGAACAATGACACTCACACCGCTTTCCGCAATTTCTCCAATCGACGGCCGTTATCGAAATACCACTTCAAAACTTGCTGCATATTTTTCGGAATACGCGCTCATCAAGTACCGGGTATTTGTTGAGATTGAATATTTCATCGCACTATGTGAATATCCGTTGCCACAGCTACAAAGCTTTGATAAAAATGTATCTGAAAAGTTACGGGATATCTACAAAAATTTTAGCGAAAAGGACGCTGAAAGCATCAAAATCATCGAAAAAACAACTAATCACGATGTAAAAGCCGTTGAGTACTTTATCAAAAAAGTGTTTGACGATCTTGGCCTGGAAAAATATAAAGAGTTTATTCATTTTGGTTTAACATCGCAGGATATTAACAATACAGCTATCCCCTATTCATTTAAGCTTGCTTTAAATAACACCTACTACCCCGCTTTTGATGAATTGCTCGACCTGCTAAAAAAGTTTGCTGCCGATTGGGAACTTGTACCTATGCTGGCCCACACACACGGACAACCTGCATCGCCAAGTCGTTTAGGGAAAGAGATACAGGTGTTCATTGAACGTTTGGAAAACCAGCTGACATTGTTACAGCCTATACCCTACTCAGCTAAATTCGGAGGAGCGACGGGTAACTTTAATGCTCATAATATAGCATATCCAGGTATTGACTGGAAAGCTTTCGGGAATCATTTTGTAAACAATGTTTTAGCGTTGAACCGTTCACAGTTCACCACCCAAATAGAACATTACGATAATATTGCTGCCCAGTGCGATGCATTAAAAAGGATAAACAATATACTGATCGATTTAAACAGGGATATGTGGTCGTATATTTCGATGAATTACTTTAAACAGCGCATAAAAGCGGGAGAGATCGGATCATCTGCTATGCCGCATAAAGTAAACCCCATCGACTTTGAAAACTCGGAAGGTAACCTGGGCATAGCCAATGCACTGTTTGAACATTTTGCCGCAAAGCT
>DASXMZ010000136.1:0-6595 GCA_036495385.1 Mucilaginibacter sp.
TGTAGTTAGCCGTGATATTACCATTCCACGAATAACCGGAGGTAGTAGCCAAGCCTAAAGCCGGATCGCCTGCAATATAACGGTAGTAAATGTTCACGTTCGCGGTAAAATCAAGCTTCGCGGTAGGGCTTACTTTTGCAATCAACTCGTACCCTGCATTGGTAGCGCTTTTTATGTTTTCAAATCGGGTGATGGTTGTATCGACGTTTGTAGGTGTCAGCGGGGTTGTGATCCGCTGAATGTTATCATAAGTTAGCCTGTAATACAAGGAAGATGTAAGGGTAACCGTTTTCCAATAGTTGATATAGCTCAACTCAAAAGAGTGCGTATCCTGGGGCATTAACTCGGGGTTACCCGTAGTATAGTTAAGCCTGTTGCTTTGATCAACAAACGGCGATAACTGGCGGGAGTTAGGTCGGGTTACGCGCCTGCTGTAGCTCAGTTGTAAAGTTTGGTTCTCGGTAAGTTTGTCGGTTAAAAATAAGCTCGGGTATAACCTTATATAATCCTGTTTGTTGTTTACGGTGTTACTGTCGGTAAGCGTGGTGCGTATGTGGGCGTCCTCTAACCTTAACCCACCCTGTATGCTAAAATTTCCAAAGGTATGCTGGTAATTGGTATAAAGGGCGTTAACGTTTTCCTTGTAAATAAAATCGTTTGACAAAAGCGGGTTGTAATCAAAACCACCGGTGGCGGTATTCAGGGTATCCGAAATAAGGTTGCTATTGTTGTTATTAATATTACTTCTGAAACCGGCTTCCAGTTTGCCATTTTTTAATGGCAGGGTATAATCCGACTGTAAGTTAAAATTATGCGTCGTACCCATAGTGGTATTGTGTTGTACCGATGGGAAATATTCCGGTATAGTATAGTAGTAATAGTCGCTCTGCAGATTGTCGAAGTTGTTGTTCTTATCAAATCCATAGTCAATATTAGCAGACAACTCCTCATCCTTCTTTTTAAACTTGTGATTAAAGTCGAGACTGAAATCAACGTTTGTACCATGACCATTTGATAAATTGTTCTGATCTATGCGCTGCAATAATGAATCGTTCTGACTGATAAGCGTATTGCCAGTCTGCGAACGGTCGCGATCGCGGATGTTAATATTGTTCGAAAAACCTAGAGTTGTTTTGGGGCTTAAATTAAGGTCAATCCCGGTGCGGATGTTCTGCCCTGTGAATGTGAATTTTTGATCAGTAGTTTGGTCCTGGGTTTGAACGGTGCCATCATTTGATAAGGTTGTCTTATCAACGGTGCCATTGCCAATTCTGTCGCCCCGACGGTAGCTATAATTGGTGTAAACATTTACCTTGCCGTTTTGATAAGCCAGGCTGGCAGTTCCGTTATAGGTATTCTGTGTACCTGCAGCTGCCGACGCCGAACCGGTGAATCCTTTTTGCGAGTTTTTCTTTAGTATGATATTGATGATACCCGAATCGCCTTCAGCCTGGTATTTTGAAGATGGATTGGTGATTACTTCAATCGTTTCGATGGCGCTTGCAGGGATAGACTGTAAAATATCGCTGATATCGCCACCGGTTAAAGCGGACGGTTTGCCGTTTATCAAAATCTTAACGTTGGTTGATCCGCGCAAGCTAATATTTCCGTCCACATCAACCTGTACAGATGGAACATTAGTCAGCAGGTCGGTTACCGAACCACCCTGGCTCACTAAACTTTGGTCAACGTTAAATGACTTTTTATCAACACCTAACTGAATCTGGCTTTTTTGAGCGGTTACTACTACCTCTTTCAGCAGACCTTTTCCCTGGTGCAACTTTATATTCCCCAGCTGAATATTATTTTTCTGCGGGGTAATAGCAATACTATCTTTAATATATGTTAAATAACTAACATAAGTGGCGTGTAATACATATACGCCGTTATCAATACCTGTAAGTGAAAAGTTCCCGTTTAAATCGGTCTGCATACTTTTTACAGGATGTTTGTCCGATTGGCGTACCAGCGAAACTGTAGCCAGTTCAAGTGGTTGATTATTAGCCGCATCTATTAACTTACCTGATACAGTACCGCCTGTAGCCGTACCCTGCGCGTTAGCAAATGAAAAACAAGAGAGAACTATTATAGCTATTATTGATATTTTTTTTACCGTCGAATTCATGCTGCAAAAATCAGTCTTTCAGATTTTATACAACAGGAAATCTTGTAACTTTGTTGATAACTAATCAACCCGAAACGGTAATAATTCTATTACGAAAAGCTAAGATTTTATTTTTTTTATGGTTGCTAAAACATCATCAACGTTTGGCGACTTGTCAATCGCTTTTACCAATTTGCCATCTTTACCGTAAATGGCTATGTAAGGCGTGGTTTTTACCTCGTAATATCTTTGAACCACGTAGGTGTATCCTTCAGTCCCCACAGTAAAATTCGGATAACTTTTTAGATTAAAGTCATTGTAAAAAGTTTGTATAGCTTTTAGCTGCAACACGAATGATATCATCACCACCTGCACATTTTTCAGTTCATCCATGTGAGGTTTCATCTCGAACATGAAATTTTTGCAATGGCTGCAATCCGGCGCGAAATAAATAATCATCACCGGTTTGTTCTTTTTCAGGTTGGCAGGCGTTACATAAACGCTGTCCGTATTTAATATATGATACGGAGGGATGGCAACCGGCGGTACAAACGGTTTGGGCTGTGGTTGTGTTTGCGCAAAAGTGCAGGTTGCTGATATGATAAAGCAAAAAAACAGGAGTAATTTTTTCATGAGTTTAAAATGTAATATTTAACGGGGACATTATACAATATTTTTACGATTCGAGCAATTCCAGTTGCCAGGCAACATGTTCTTCGGTTACCGGGTATAACGTATTATTTCGGATAGTGTTATAAACGGCTTCAAATAAACCGTTATAATTTCCTTTCGGAGGTTTTATAAATTCAACGTTTCTTTTATTGTCGATATCCATAATAATCAGTTTACCATCGCTTCCTTCCGCTTCTATTCCGAAACCTTCCGCCGTTGGCAGCATGCCGGAGTCCAATTGAGCTTCCTGTACATCGCATCTTTCTTTCACAAAGCTCCCCTCGGTTCCGTATAAAGCAAACCCAGGTAAAACCTCGGCCATAAGCAAGCCTGATGTTAAATATACATTCAGCTGGTTTGGATAGGATAAATGATAATAAAAATAATCAGGCACTTCCGAGCCTTCCCTGTATATGCCGGTAGTTTTTGTAAAGCTCAGCGGCTTACCAAACAAGGAGATAACGTTATCGATAAGGTGCGGGCCTAAATCGTATACCAGGCCGGCTGCAGGAGTGGAGGCAGTTTCCTTAAATAATTTAGGACTCAGCGCCCGTTTATATCTATCGAAACGGAAATGGATTTCAATCAGTTCTCCCAACCTTCCGCTTTCAATTATTTCTTTTACTAATAAAAAACCACTGTCCCAGCGACGGTTTTGGTAAAGCATTATCTGCTTATTTACTTTGCGGGCCAAATCAAATATTTGTTTAACCTCGTTACTTGTTGCTGCGGCAGGTTTTTCGAGCAATATATGTTTACCGGCGTTCAGCGCTTTTATTGCAAAATCAAAATGGGTATCGTTTGGCGTATTTACAATTATCAGTTCAATTTCATCGTCAGCCAGGAGTTCATCTATCGTATTGTAGCTGATAACCCCCGGATAGCGGGCTGCAACTTTTTTTTCGTGACGCTCAACTACCGCCTTAAACTTAAAACCCTGGTTAGTAGTCAGAAAAGGTGCGTGAAATATCCTGCCCGACATTCCATAGGACATTAATCCGGTTATGATTGGTTTTGACATAATGCTTTCTAAGTTTTCCGGCTCTAAAGTACACCGGACAATCGGAATTTGTATATATTGTAACTAAGTTAAGACAATTTAAATCACGATGATTTTTTATACAATATAATTTTAGAGATATTTATGGAAGCATCGGCAGAACGAAAAGCAGGCTTTTTTTAATTTGTTTTGATAAATTATTTGGCTGGTATATTATTTTATTTAATATTCGCAAAAACTAATTATCAGAACACTTTTATATATCAAATAAACACCTTAGATTTAAATGCCAATCCTGTTAACAACAATACCATGCCAGCCGTGGGAGCAATATAACCTTTTAAATTTTCGTTCCGTATAAGCACATCAGTGTAGAGTAAGTTACAATATGAACTTTAATAGCAAATCCGTTAGTGTTTTACTTGTTGATGATGACGAAATTAATAATTTCATCTCCATTAAATTAATAAAGAAGGCTTTATTGACCACCGAAATTATAGCCTGTCTTAACGGGAAATTTGCTATTGATCAATTGGTTGATATACAGCGAAAAGATCCCTCTAAATTGCCTGACTATATCTTACTGGATATAAATATGCCCATAATGAATGGCTGGGAATTTTTAGATGAATACAAACGCTTAAATATCGATCCTTCAGGTAAAACCAAAATTTTTATCATTTCCTCTTCAGTTTTCAGTAACGATATAAACAAAGCAAGGTCCTATCCGCTCGTTAAGGACTTTATTTCAAAGCCACTTAATGTTGATAAGATAGTGGAGCTTTTTAAAGTTGAAGACCACGACCACGTTTAGGCAGGCACTACCTTAAAATGATCATCCTGAAAAGTTACTTTACCAATGCACAGAGACTTAGCGTGATAAAATAAGCACGTCCAGTGTTCATCGGCGGCTATCTTACCATATTCTTCTCTTAACTGCATCGCTTTGCGGCCATCATAATCATATTTAGCAACAAACTTCCGGATCAATTGCTCCGGTTCCGGCAATTCATCGCCACCAAAAAAGCATTTCGATCCTTCGCTGTTAATCCAGAATACCTGGTGAAACGGGGCGTGACCGCCGGATAGTTCATATCTTATTCCCGGCAGTAATTCTCCTGAGCCTTCAACGAGATTGAGATTTACTGACCCTAGCAAAGCCTCAAAAATTTCCTTGTGATAAGACGACGATTTTCCGGAGATAGCGAAATCCCATTCTCCTTTCTGAACTACGTGCCTGGCCCCAGGGAAGCTCGGCTCAAGTTTTCCGTTACGTTCAACTACCAGACCGCCGGAATGATCGTAATGCAGGTGCGACATTAATACCAAACTTACATCGGCAGGGTCAAAACCAGCTTTACGAATATGCTGATGAATAATCAACTCGCCTTCAGCATTTTTATAGCCCAGCCCTGTATCTAATACAATCAAATCATCATCAGTTTTTACCAGGAAAGGGTTAACATGGATAAATAAGGAAGCCGGCCTGTCTCTGAAATTATCTGTTTCAGGATTAAAGGGAATAAATTTTTTGGTAGCATCAACAGAATATGATCCCTCGCCTAAAGCAAAAATTTTCATCTATATTTACTGTTTTAAAGCGACAAAGATATGAATAAACGCTGGGCAGTACGAGAAAATGCTGACGCTGAAGAAGTAGGGAAATTAGCTGCCGGCCTGAATATCGATCCCATTTTAAGTACTTTGTTGATACACAGGGGCATTAAATCCTATGATGATGCCCGTTTCTTTTTTCGCCCGGACCGGCGTCACCTGCACGACCCATTTCTGATGGCCGATATGGAAAAGGCAATTTTGAGAATAGAAGCTGCAATTTCGGCCGGTGAGAAAGTTTTGATTTACGGCGACTACGATGTTGATGGCACCACGGCCGTATCTGTGGTTTACGGATTCTTCAAAAAACAATATCCTAACAGCGGTAAACTGGAGTATTACATTCCTGATCGTTATAATGAAGGTTATGGTATTTCAACCCAGGGTATTGATTATGCAGCCGAAAATGGTTTTAAATTGATCATCGCCCTTGATTGCGGAATTAAATCTGTTGATAAAATTGCTTATGCTAATACCGTTGGTGTTGATTTTATTATTTGCGATCACCACCTGACCGGCACTGAACTGCCTGCTGCAATAGCAATACTTGATCCCAAACGTGCAGATTGCGAGTATCCTTTTAAAGAACTATCGGGTTGTGGTATTGGACTTAAATTAATACAAGCATACGCCGAAAAAAATGATATTCCGTTTGAAGAAGTATGTCGTTATTTTGATCTGGTAGCCATAAGCATTGCCTGCGATATCGTGCATATCACCGACGAGAATCGCATACTCGCCCATTTAGGGCTGCAGAAAATAAATACAGATCCATGTATCGGTGTTAAAACACTGATGGAAGTTGCCGGTAAAACTTCAAATTATACAATCTCAGATGTGGTTTTCCTGCTCGGACCGCGCATTAATGCTGCCGGGCGTATTGATGACGCCAAACATGCTGTTGAATTATTAATAGCATGCGATGCAGACCAGGCTAAAGAAAAGGGCCTGCTGATCAATGTAAAGAACACAGAACGGAAAGGCCACGACCTTCAAATAACCGATGAAGCATTGGGAATAATAGATAATGACGAAATATTGATAAACCGGAAATCGACAGTTGTGTTTAATGAGAACTGGCACAAAGGCGTTATCGGTATTGTAGCATCACGCCTTACCGAGAAATATTATAGGCCTACAATTGTACTTACCCGCTCCAACGGACATATCGCCGGTTCGGCCCGCTCTGTTTTTGGGTACGATTT
>DASXMZ010000137.1:0-15616 GCA_036495385.1 Mucilaginibacter sp.
TGCGGTATGCAATAGTATAGCTTGTGCAAAAGTATTGCTGAAATTTGGCGCAGACATAAATGCGAAAGCGGCACTGGACGAACATGGTTTTGGAGGCCATACCCCAATTTTTCATACGGTCAATCAGAATAGCAACAACTCCAAAGAAATGCTTCATTTCCTGCTTGAAAAATCAGCAGATTTAACCCTGACAGTTAAAGGATTGGTATGGGGCAAAGGTTATGAATGGGAAACGTTTATACCCGCTGTAAACCCGTTAAGCTATGCCATGATGGGTTTGCTGCCACAAATGCACAGGAAGGTTGAAACCGTAGCCGAAGTGGTTTCGTTACTACTAAAACATGCATTTGGAATTGACTATACATTGCCTAATGTTCCCAATGCATATTTGAAAGGATAGTAAATTTGATTTGAGTTTTATTCTTAAGATTAAGAAAAACTAACCAGCATCTTGCAAATCCTTAAATCCTGAAAATCCTGATTCAGACAATCTTCATAGCCCTTAGCATTTCACGTTTACCTGGCGCTCCCGGAGCCTTCTCCACTTTACAGTCCAACGCTTTTAGCGCGCGCTTAAGGTTGCCGGTAATGGCATAAGTTACAAACACCCCGCCTGTTTTCAGGAATTGCACAGTATGGCTTATTGCATCGTGATCCCACATTTCAGGTTGACGGGCCACCGCAAAAGCATCGAAATAAACAATATCATATTTTTGCTCTGACTGGAAATCTAACAGTTTGCAATTTGCAATTTGCAGTTTGCAGTTTTCACTCAGATTTATGGTGGACAAAAACGCCTTTTCATAATTGAAAATGAAATGCTGCCACAGGTCTTTTGACAGGTACTGATCATAACCGGTTTTGCTAATCATATCGAGGCTCAGCGGATAAGCTTCAATGCCGGTGTAGTCCAGCTTAATTCCTTTTTCAGTACACAAATCAGCGCTGAGCAGAAAATTTAAACCGGTTCCAAAACCAACTTCCAAAATGGAAATAGCGTTTGCACCCGGCTTACCATCTAAAAAATACTGCAAACCTGAATTTACAAATACGTGCTTACTTTCCTGTAATGCTCCATGTTTGGAGTGGTAGTTTTCACCTATCAATGGGTTGTATATAGTGTTTGACCCATCGGCAGTTTGCACAATTACGTTTTGGTTCTGGAGATTGGATAGCGATTCCACTGATTTTATATTTTTGATTTCATCGATTATCAAGGAATGATTCCACCCATTATATTATGATTTCCCATCCGACCTCCGACCTCAGAACTCCGTAATAACCTCCCCGAGATCATAAACCGGTACTGTTGTTATTTTATCTGCAACGATGCTGGCGGCTGTGGCCGACCTGTAACCTGCAGCACAATGTACAACTATTGGTTTGCCGACGGGGATGTCGGTTGCCCTTTCACGCAGCTCCGACAGAGGAATTGTGACAACCCCATTAAATTTTAAGCCTGTTACAGTTTCATTTTGATTACGAACGTCCACTATCGTATACTTTTCGGGATGGGATTTAAAATCAGCTAAATTGAGGTGAGCCGATTTTTCTGTCGCAAAATCTGGTGTTAAAAATGTTGCTTTTATATTTTGTTCATAACCGATCTTGGCCGCTTTTTTTACCATTTCATCCAGGTCAGCTTGCGAGGATGCCATCAAATAAAACTGCTCGCGCGGGCCAATAATTGAACCCAACCAGGTTTCAAACTTTTCGCCGTCCTGTAAATTAATAGAACCTTTTAAATGGCCATTTTTAAATTCAGTTTGTGGCCGGGTATCAATAATGAGGGTGTTTTTGTCCAAAAGAGAGTAGTCATCGAGCCGGGTAATTGAGTTTACACTGTTTTTAAATGAAGGTGCTCCTTTTTTATTAATCGCAACATCGTGGCCAAAATATTTTGGAATAAAAGGCTGATCGGTGGTAAGCATGTTAACAAAGGCAAGCTCATTCATCAACTGTAGGGCGTAATTTTCGCGGAGTTCCCGTCCAATAGTACTTTGCAGGTCGGGGCTCATGTTTTTACCGCACAATGAACCGGGACCGTGCGCCGGGTAAACGATAATGTTATGTGGCAACTTCATCAGTTTTTCGCGGGTGGAGTGATACATTTGCCGCGCAAGCTCTTCTTTTTTGGCTGTAATGTTACCCGCGTTTTCGCGAAGGTCGGGCCGACCCACATCGCCTACAAATAAAGTGTCGCCGGTAAATATTGCTTGTTTGGTTCCGTCCTCATCCTCAACCAACACACAAATAGAATCGGGCGAATGCCCCGGAGTATTAAGTGCTTTGAGCTCGATATCCTCGAGCGTAATTACATCGCCATCATCAAAGCTTTCATGTGGATATTCAGCGCCCGTTAGTTTACTTACATAAATAACTGCGCCCGTTGTTTGATGAATTTCAAGGTGCGAACTAATAAAATCAGCGTGCGGATGCGTTTCAATCACCCCAACAATATCGGCCTCATGCATCGCTGCAAAATCATAATAAGGCTGCGGGTTGCGGGCTGGATCTATTAGGATCATTTTCCCTGTCCTGACTATTGCATAAGACGCATGAGCCAGGCCTTTGTCGTAAAACTGTTGGATAATCATTTAGGGCGTAAAGATAATAGAATTTCGGATTTTGGAATTTCGATTTCGGAGTTAGAAATTTGGATTTCGGAATTTCGATTTCGGAGTTAGAAATCCAAAATCTCAAATCAACTATTAGAAATTTGGATGTTTTTTACGCAACGCTGTCTCTTTTGGACAATGTTTTTTTAAATCCGAAATCGAAATTCCGGCATCCGAAATCAACTATTCTTCTCTTTTTACCAATAAAACTTCATCATCCTCTAATAACAAATAGCCATATTCATAACAAAAGTAATAGATTTTTCCATTTTGAGTTTGATAAGTGCGGGTATGGTACTCAAAATCAAATCCTTTTAAATTTAATTTTTTACGCGTGGTTTTTGTTTTTCCTGTAGGATTTAATTCCTCAAGGATACGGCGATTACGGCGCAGGATATTATTTATATTCCGTACATAGTTATAACTACTGCTGTTGAGCTGGTTGTTATAATTGTTGCGGCATAGGTCGTTACAAAACTTTTTATCTGCCCGCCCGTGCAGTGGAGTGCCGCAATCCAGGCAAATTCTTTCTTCATTCATTGGTTAAAGATAAACAATATTATATCCGTTTGCAAACGTTTACAAATGGAAATTGTCGGTTATAACCGATTATTAACCGGGTAATTACGCCATAGTCCTCACCTTTGTTTCGTCAATTAAAAACAAAAAAATAAAAACATGAACACTTTAAGAAACAGCGTACGCCTGGTAGGAAACCTGGGTATGGACCCGGATGTAAGGAGCTTTGACAACAACAAAAAATTAGCCCGTTTATCATTAGCTACAAATGAGAGCTATAAAAATGACAAAGGCGAAAAAGTTACGGAAACCCAATGGCATAACCTTGTGCTATGGGGCACCCAGGCGAAACTTGCCGAAGACCTTTTAAGAAAAGGCGATGAAGTTGCGATAGAAGGAAAACTCGCCAATAAAAATTATACCGATAAAGACGGCATTAAACGCTACGGGTGCGAAATAGTGGTTAATGAGTTTTTGAAATTGAGCGGTAAGAATTAGTGAGTGGTTGATTGGGTTGATTGTGTGAGTTGTTGATTTGGGTTGATAAGGGAGTGGTGGGATTTAACAGTGTGATTTTCATTCTTAAAACCATTCACTTAATCAACCCAATCAACAAACTCAACCCAAAAACATTATATTTGTTATGTACTTAGAAGCAAAAGAAACAGCCAGGCTATATAAATTGTTATCCGAAAAATTAGGTAACGATACAACCGAGGCAATGTTTAAATACATTGATAATAAAACTGAACGATCTGTGGAAGCAACGATTAAAACATTAGCGTCTAAAGATGATCTCGCCAATATCAGGGAAGAAATAGCAAATGTCAGATATGATGTTCGCAAAGATATTGGCGATTCTATTAAATGGATGTTTATTTTTTGGATAGGACAGGTTGGAGCTACACTAGCAATTGTATTTTTATTTCTCAAAAAATAGGAATTTCAGTGGAAGCAACGATTAAAACACTAGCCACCAAAGAGGATATCGCAAATGTCCGAAGGGTAGTCGGCGAGGCTAAGGCTGATACCATTAAGTGGATGTTTATTTTTTGGATAGGACAAGCAGAGGCGACGCTCGCCATAATATTTTTGTTCCTAAAAAAATAGTCAGAAGTTGATTGTAGAGTACAAAAAGAGAAGTTTCAACCACTCTCTGCTCACCTTTCACAGCTCACCAACGCTAAGGCGTCGTCGCAGCCACCGGCAAAATTTTTCCGTTAAAAAAGTGGTGTCCGGTTATTGAAAAGTCTGCTATGTATTTCCCCATCTCAAAGGCCATAACAGGCGACTGATAGCCCGGAAAAGCTTTTTCAAGCATCTCAGTCTGTGCCGATCCCAGCGCCAAGCAGTTAACTTTAATTTCCTGCTCGGTCAGTTCAACCGCGAGGCATTCGGTCAAATTATGTAGAGCTGCTTTGCTGGCCGAATAAGCGGCAAGGCCAGGAAATTTTGCGCTTCCCTGGAAGCCGCCCATGCTGCCTATGTTTAATATATGCGAACCTTTTGGCATCAGGTGTACCACGTTCTGTATCATACGCACATGGCCTATGAAATTGCTTTGCAGCATATCTACAAAGTCCATTTCGAGCAATTGTCCGAATGGCTTATTGACCAAAACACCTGCGTTGTTTATCAATACATCAACCCGGTTATCAAAATTGCTGCGTATAAATTGCTGTAAACCGGCGTAATCATCATGCACAATATCAAAAGCCAGGGCAAATATTTCCGCTTCAGGATTTAAGCCATGGGCAATTTCAAACAAGCGTTCAAGCTTTTCCTTCGACCGCGCCAGAGCTATTACTTTATGTTTTCCTGATAAAATCAACTCCAGCGCGGCCTCAAAACCCACACCGCTACTTGCGCCTGTTATTATGATGTTCATAGATCGAAAGGATTGATTAATTCAACATTCCTGTTCAGTGATTTAAAATCGGCAATGTTGTTGGTAACTAATGGAAGATTTTCGACTAAAGCAGAAGCATAAATTATGGCATCGGGCAATTTTATTCGATATTCCTTGCGAAGTTTAATTGTTTCTGAAACTAACAGGTCAGATAAATACATCAATTTACACAATGAGCAGATTTTTTGCATATAAAGTTGATCTTCGTTTGTTGCAAATGGAAACCCTAAAACTTCAATATGAGAAATGATAGAAATAGAAGGCTGAACATTGGGGGTGATTAAATTTTCAATCTTTAATATATTTTTAGAAATATAGATCAACGTGTTGGAATCAAAAATCACGATCCCACTCCTTCCGTATTTCCCGTTGCCACTCTACCGGGTCTTTAATGTCCTTGAACAAATTTTTGCTGCCTATTTCCTGTTGTATTTTTTTTATTCGTTCAAGCACCGATTCATCTTTACCCGGTTCAGTAGAAACGCTGGGTTCCTCTTCAATACTTTTTACAAACGAGACTTCCTGCAAAAGCTTTCTTAATAAGTCGGCTTGCTCATCCTCAACCGTTATTTTCAATATTGTCATACACCAAATTACAATTAAATCATTAAACTACCAATTTTTGCTCAACGGGGTGCTTTATTAAATGGAATCCATTGTTGATCAGTTTTTTGTACCCAGGCTCGTTGTTGGCTTTTTGTTCAAGGAAAGTTCTGATCTCCTGCGCTAATTGAGGTTCAATTTCTTCATGCTCTAAAATTTCCAGTATTTCCAGCGCACCAAGCCAATCGTCGTGATGGTTTTTTTGCAGCCTCAACCATACGTTTCCCAGGAAGCCAAAATCACCGCCTTGTTGCCTGCGGTTTCTTACCTGTTGGTAAAGCTGATGAAGTTCCCGGGTGTTAAAATCGTATTCCGGACGATGCGTTTGTGCGTTTGATTTATATGATGTTTCAACAAACGCCTCTTTGTCGGCTGCGCCGCAAAAGACGGAAATGATTTTTTCGCCCACAGCCATATCATAAACGCCCCATGAAGGGTCGAACAACAACTGACCTGCTTCATCGTTTATGGTGCAATCCGTAAAAGTAATCAACTGAATTTTTTCGCTGGAAGATCGTATTGTTTGAACCGTGCCATTAAGAGTTATGCCACTGTCAAAGCTTAGAGTGGTTTCTTTGCCCTCTTCTATTCCGAAATAATTGAGGTCAGTTATTGATAGGTTTTCCAGCGGCATGGCATGCCCCTTTAATTTACCAACCGGTGAACTGAATCCATCGCTATGATAAACTTTACCGTGGCCTTTTATTTGTTTATTATCAACTGCAAGTGCTGTCGGACCCGTAGTTCTGATAAAAACCGGCTCATTATTTTCGTTTAGTTTGCATTCTGTAAATGTGCCCGAAACCTGCAAGCCGGAACTGTAAACTGCCGTACAAGCATTTTTGCTTTCGATCGCTTTTTTAAGCCCGTAAGCCCCGCCAACCCTGAACGACATGGTATTAGCGAAATTCTCGAGCACATTTACCAGGTTTTGAAACGTTGGGGTAACAAATAATTGCGGTTGAGTTTTTGTGATATCATATGGATAGTTTATCGCTTCAGCCGTGTAGGATAACTTTTTAACATCACTCCGCATACAACTTACGCTTTCGCCGATTGAAGAAAGAAGGCCGGCTCCGTAGATTTTTGGATTTTGCAATGAGCCAATAAGGCCATACTCCACCGTCCACCAATGAAGGCGGCTAAGCATGGCCATTTCAGACGGTTCACCCATGTTTTGCTGACGATATGCAACCAGTTCTTCAGCCTTTTTTATTTCTTTTTCACCGGCATCCGGCATTTCCTTTAATATGGATAGGGCTCTTATGGCTTCGTACAATTCGAAGTCCTGTGCTGAAAACATGGCTTTGGCTCCGATGGAGCCAAAATAGCTTAGATATTCGTTATAATCTTTATCCGCGATAATAGGTGCGTGGCCCGCTGATTCGTGTATAATATCAGGCGCAGGCGTGTATTCTATGTGTTTTAACTGGCGTATATCGGCGGCTATAACCAAAACCCGGTATGCCTGGTATTCCATAAAAGCGGCAGGTGGAATAAAGCCATCAACTGTAACGGCGCCCCAGCTAATTTTAGCAAGAGCATCATTCATCTCCTGCAAATGCGGGATTTTTTCTATCGTCAGGCCCGCTTTTTCCAGTCCGGGTATATACGGATAATAGGCTACGTCCTTTAAATAGCTGTAATTTTGACGCATTACATAGCGCCAAACGGCATGGTCAACGGGGGTATAATGGTCATATTGCTGGTCAACAATATATTGTTTTAAATGTGCAGGCAAGGCCGCCACCTGCGGATTATTAAAATCATTAAAATGGCTCATTAGTTACTAAGTAGGTTTTTTTACTAAAACGTAAAATTACAGATTTAGTTTATCCGGCGAAGGGTGTTATAGTGCCATCAAAGCTTTTTTAACCTTATTTAACTGAATCGCCTTCGTCCATCTTAGGCAATCCTTCTTCCAGTCGGCTGGGCCGGAGCACATAATAAATGCCTAACAAGGCTACGATTAGAGATATCAGGTAGAAAGTTCCTGGTAAAAAAACGGCGAGGGTTTTATCCATTGGAAAGAATTTTGTCAGCCACGTAAACACCGTTTCGCGCACTCCGGCACCTCCAACGCTAATCGGGATGATGGTGGCTAGCGCTGAAATTAAAAAAGATAACAGGTAAGGAGAGAATTTACCCGTAAAATCTTGCCCGAGCAGGATAAAAACTATTGCTAACACCTGCAACCCCTGAACCATAAGCGCTTTTGCATGAGCCTGAAAAAAATATTTGGTATATTCTTTAAAAAAACGATAAGCTACGAAATAGTAGATTGCTGAAGCAGCAATAAATATCCCAAGAGGAATAGTTATATGAATATCTATTTGAGGGATTAAAAATATAAGAGCCACTATGATCAACCCAATGGCCCACAATCCGCTAAGGCGGTCGAACATCAGCGCCCAAAATACCTTTCTTGCCGGGAGTTTATAGGTTTTATTTAACAGGTAAATTTTATAGCCATCGCCGCCGATACCGCCGGGAAGTAAAAAGTTATAGAACAAGCCGAGCAGGTACAGCCTGAAATTAAAGCGCGGATCAAGTTTCAGGTCAATAGATTTGAAAAAGCTAAGCAGCCGCCATGACGAAATAACCATCGATGCAAAAAAACTCAATAATGCGGCAAGCATCCACCAGTAATTGGCATGTAAAAGCCTGTATTTAACATCTTCAAAATGAACTTTTCTGAAAACAAAATAAAGCAGAACTGAAGTGACACTGACTTTTAAAAGCAATTTGGTGACATCCCAAAGTTTGGCTTTTAATGTTTTCGGTGTTATTTCTTCTTCAACTTCATTTATTATCGCCTCTTCAATTTTTGTCATCGGCTGCAAAGCTAAGAAAAAGGTAGGACTAGTTGATTTCCTAATGGTTAAATTAAGCGAATGAGGTGAATTCGGGGTGAGATTTCAGATAAAAAATCCTATTTGCGTTCAAATGCCTCACCTAAACGGCGAAGCCCTCACCCATCCACTCCAAAAGGAGAGGACTTTTTGATATTTCTCCATCCCCAACCCCTCTCCCATTGGAGAGGGGTTGGGGTGAGGCGAGTTTACGGCTTATTCCGAACTCACGTTTAAATTATTCGCTTATGCTTTTACGTCTATTTTCTCCAGTATATTCAATATCTTATCCAACTTATCTATTTCAATGGAGTTTAGTTTTTTAAGCAGTTCTTCTATTTCCGTTTTTGCCTCGCAATTTGTCTTATAGTCCGCATCGGCCTGTGCACGGTCGCGTTCACTTTGCCGGTTTTGTGCCATCATAATAATTGGTGCGGCATAAGCGGCCTGGGTAGAAAACAACAGGTTAAGCAAGATATATGGATAAACGTCCCAGTGATAAATAAAGCCCACTACATTTGCTGCCATCCACACAATAACGATTGCGGTTTGAATAATAATGAAGCGCCACGAGCCCATTCCATTTGCTACCGAATCGGCAAGGCGTTGGCCAAATCCTAAAGATGCCTGGTGTATATCATGCCATGTTTTGTTACTTTCCATAAAGTTTTGGTTTTAATTTTTTTACCGCTAAATATAAAATAATTACGATCAAATACTTCTTTCTTTTTTTTGATAAACTTTTATAGTTTAGGTTTGGACAAACATTTGAAAAAAATATCATGGTATGCAAAACGAAATGATCCTGGAAACGATATCGGTTACCAAAAACTATTTTGGCGACAAGTCTTCGGGAGTAAATAATGTGACCATATTTATCCCGAAAGGAAAAATAACGGCCATTGTTGGTGAAAGCGGCAGCGGTAAAACAACGCTTTTGAATTTATTATACGGTTTGCTGCAGCCCGATTCGGGAGAAGTGTTTTTTAAAGAAGAAAGGGTGCTAAAACGTGAAGAAAAATTGCAGGCTGCCCATGAAGCCATGCGCCTGGTAACCCAGGATAACCAGGATATGGATTTAGCAGCAACCGTTTGGGAAAATGTGCGCTCGGGTATGAGGAAAAAAAAAACAGGGCAGGAAACAGAAGAGCAAAGGATAACTGAAACGCTGAACATGCTTGATATTTCGGCGCTAAAAGACCAGCCTTTTGGTAAATTAAGCGGCGGAGAAAAGCAGCGTGTGGCCATTGCCAAAGCTTTGATCAGCCGGCCCGAGGTGCTTTTGCTTGATGAACCATTTAACCAGGTTGATGCCACTTACCGGGAAGCTTTACAGCATGATATAAGGGACATAGTTGCGGAATGGGGAGTGACGGTAGTGCTGGTATCGCATGATCCTGCCGAGATACTTTCAATGGCCGACGAACTGATTGTTTTAAAAGAGGGTGAAATAGTTGAAAACGGCAGTCCCGAAGAACTTTATAACTCCCCGAAATTGCTTTATACCGCCCAAATATTAGCCGCCGGGAGCCAGCTAACATCCGCGGAAGCAAAAAAAATAGGGATAAAAACCCAAAGAGGAACGGTTGTTATTTACCCGGAACACGTAAAAATTACCCGGGGTTTCAGGGGCAAGTGGACTGTAAAGCAAGTATTATTTAAAGGCTTTTTCGAAGAGCTTATTATTGAACGCGACGGCGTGATCTTAAGGGCTAAGAATTATACTATGAGAAAATACCCCAAAGGAAGCATGGTTAATATCACTATTGACAAATATTTTGAGTATGGGAAATGGGAAACACCGGTTAGGACGTTATCTAAGGGTGTGAGCGGTTGATTAGGTTGATTAGGTGAGTAGTTGGTTTTGTTTAATTCCAAACCATTCACTCAATCAACCTAATTAACTATTAACCAGCGCAAGGCGCTGCTCTTTCCTATACTTCGCCAAATTAATTAGCAGTACACTGCCCAATATGGTAAACAAGCCGGTTAGCTGCCAAAATGAGATACTTTCGCCGGCGAACACCACCCCCAAAATTACTGCTATAACAGGGTTAACATAGGCATAGGTGCTTACTTGTGTTGCGGGGCGTACCTGCAACAGCCATACGTAAGCACTAAACGCGGCGATAGAACCGAACAATATAAGATACAGCAATGCCATCCAACTGCCGGTGTGAACGCTGCTTATATTGAGATGATTAAGTTCGCCACGGAGAATACTAACGGGGATATAAATGACACCGGCCGCAATCATTTGCCAGGCGGTACTCACCGACGCCGATACTGATGAAGGATTATGTTTAGAATATAATGAACCCGCAGACCATGATATAGTTCCCAATATCAGCAAAAGCATCCAGGGTAATTTGGATGGTCCGCCGGAAGCCGCAAATAAGCCGCCGATCTGTTCGCTGAATAATAAGAGCACCCCCGCAAAACCAATGATCAACCCAAAAATGGTTGCTCTATTTTTGAGATTTACCGGCCAGTTTGGCTTATCGAGCAAAACAAACCATATCGGTGCCGACGATACAAGAATAGCTACCATAGCGCTGGGCAAGGTTTGTTCCGACCATATCACAATGCCATTTGCTATAAACAGTAAAAGCACACCAGTTACCGCTGCTGATATGATGTCCTTTTTTATAAATATTTTTTCCTTCTTAAAAACACACCAGCCCATTAAAATAAGTCCGGCGACGGTGAAACGTATGGCACCTAACAAAAATGGAGGCAAGCCGCCTTGTTCAGCCATTCTAATAAAAAAATAGGTAGACCCCCATACAATATAAACGGTTGCGAATGCGATGATTACTAATAGGGGAGAAGCTGTTTTTTGTGTGTTCGAAGGCATGACGGTATTATTTTTCGGGTATAACCAATTGTTGCTGTTCCTTAACCGTTTCGAGCACTATGGTTGTGCGGGTGCTCAAAAGGTTTGGTATTTTGCTAAAGCTGTTTCGCATCAAATGCATCAGCGAAGCCGAATCGTAAGTGCGAACTTTTACCAGGTAACAATCGTCGCCGGCAATGTGATGCACTTCCTGCACCTCGGGAACTTTGGCCAGTTCGCGGGCCGTGTCATTACAACCTGGTCCATCGGCGGCTTTCATAAAAATAAAAGCAAGCATTTTTTGCTGAAGCGCATCGGGATTTATCCGCGTCGTATATTGACGGATAACTTCTTTTTGCTCCAGTTTTTTTACCCGTTCCAAAACGCCCGATGGTGCCATCGAGAGCTCACGTGCGAGGTCGGCGTTGGAGATGCGGGCATTCTCCTGCATCAGCCTGAGAATGTTCAGGTCTGTTCTGTCAAGTATGATTTCTGTTTCGTTAATCATACTATAAATCTACGTTTTTATAGAATTATATTCAGTAATTTATTTTAAAAAATGAATTTAATTCGACAAATGGAGTAGGAAGTCGGTGAAGTCCGGGAGTCGGTAAAGTCCGGAAGATAGAAACAAGCCAAAGCTTAGGCTGTTTAATAGGATTTTTTGTCATAAACATTGCTTACTTTTAATGGAATTAAACCACCATTATGGGCATTGTCACATCTAGGAGAAAAGCCGGTCTTTCGCTGACCCTTTTATTTTTTGTATTATCCTTTCAGCTTTCGGCACAAACCGTAAATCCGGTCGTTAAAACCAACAAGGGCTTTGTTCGCGGCCTGACTGAAGGCAGTATACTTGTTTTTAAAGGGATCCCGTACGCCGCACCACCATTGAGCTCGTTAAGGTTTATGCCTCCGGTTGAACATAACTCCTGGAAGGACACTTTATCCGCAACAAACTTTGGCGCAATCGCCATGCAGGTAGCTAATGATAAAATTGTTGGTTCGGAAGATTGCCTTTCTTTAAATGTGTACACTCCTGCTGCCGATAACCACAAACGGGCCGTAGTAATTTGGGTGCATGGCGGTAGTATGACTGCCGGTTCGGGCAAGGGTATGGACGGCCATGCATTTGCCGATCGCGATGATATTGTTACGGTAACGATAAATTATCGGCTGGGTGTTTTTGGATTTATGTACCTGGGCGATGTGGATAGGAGCTACTCGGCTTCGGCAAATAATGGCGTTTTGGATTGTATAATGGCGCTTACCTGGATAAAACAAAATATTGCAGCGTTCGGTGGGGATCCTAACAAAGTGACCATAATGGGTGAATCTGCCGGGGCAAAACTACTTAGCGCAGTGACCGTTTCGCCAAAATCAAAAGGCTTGTTTCAGCAATTTATTGGGGAGAGCGGTTCGGTACAATGTGTAAGGGATACCGTCACTGCCAAAAAAATACGTTTGCGGGTGCTTGGAAAGTTGCATCTTGAAAAAGATGACGCAGCCAAATTATTAACGTTACCTGCCGACTCGTTAATGACCGCACAAGCCGCTGTTTGCCAGGGAGTTGAGGCCACTTCATTTTTCGGGCCGGTTAATGATGGTAAAGTAATCAATAACGATCCTTACAAATATGCCGCCGCCAAAAAGCTGCCACGCTTTAAAGCATTGCTTGGCACAAATAAAACTGAAGCAACATTATTTGCGGCAACGGATATCCGGATTACGTATCCTGATACCCTTTTTCTCAGAAAATGTTTTGGATATATGTATCCATTGGTATACCGCACGTATTTAGCGAAGAAAAAAACTATGAACCAGAACGACGCGGCAATAAGCGTGTTTACCCAATACATGTACCAGATGCACACTTATCGCTGGGCAAGGGCATTGACTAATAACGGAATACCGGTCTGGATGTATCGTTTTGACTATGCAAAAGGACGTTTCGGAGCGGGACACGCTGCCGAACTCCCCTTTGTTTGGTATGACCCGGCTTCAAATACTGGTGATGCTGAAAAAAAGCAGCTTGCCGTTATTATGCACGGTGCATGGGTCGCATTTATAAAAACAGGTAATCCTAACGGCAAAGGACTTCCATTATGGTCAAACTACCACAATAGCGATCGGAAGGTGATGTTATTTGATACGGTAAGTAAGATAACGACACTTAAGGAAGTTTTTGATGATAAGGAGTTTCCGTCGTCGGTGTTTGTGCTGAAATAGAAGCCCCCTCTAAATCTCCCCCGGTTGGGGAGACTTTCAAGAAATATTGGAATTAAATTTTTATCATTTTGTCAGTTTTTGAAGCGGGCTTATGGCTTTCCGGCTTTGGAATGTTTTTTACAATGAAGATTAATGCGTGTGCTATAACGCGCATTGCTTTTATTGAAAAATGCACAAATGGCTTCATTACCTTCCAGGTGTCGTGTAAAGTATCCATTTTGCTGACAGGTTTTTGAACAGGCCGTTGTCCTATCTTCTTTGTGTTTTGAGTTGCCATAGGTGATGTTTTATACATCATCATAAAGCTTAAACCGTGCCATGTTTTTTGAAGTGTAGAATTAGAAAACTCATATTAAGAATCATTTGTATCCATAATAATCGTCATCGATCAATAGAAGCGAAAACCAAACGTCATTTTCTCGCTCTTCTTCGCTGCGGGTCTCTCCTAAATCTATAAAAGCATAGTAACGGCGACCTTTGTTCTGTTCATCCCACGCTTTTTCTCTAAAAAACGATAATGCCTCGCTAATTGCTATTATCTCATCCTTTTTTTGTTTGAAAATTCCGAATCCGCTTTTAAGGAATTCTATTGCTAAACTGGTTGCATCATCCATCTGAGTTTTGAATCCACCGAAGTCAGGATATATCGTATTGACTTTGTGATGTAACAACTTTTCTTTGAGAATATTAGGTTGAAAATTTCGGTTGTCACGGAAATGGTTGATGATGACCTCATGGCGTTTTTCGTCAAGATAACCCTTATATCCAGCTTTTATAAAATTGTATTCGGTTTGATATGGGGGCCTAAGAAAAAGCTCTGTTTGAAATTTTTTAAGAACAACTGGAAGAAATATTGTCTCAAGATATTTGATTTCTTTATTTTTCGTTTCGATGTCTTTTAAAACCTGCTCTGAATTATCGTCTTCAACTAAATCATTCTCATATTCTTTGATCTCAAGATCCCTCTTTTCTACATATTTCTTTAATTGCTCAGGCCTTAATATATCGTTGAAGACGTAATTTTCATAATTCAATTCCTCCCAAAAAGAAAAGAAAGTTTTAAGGCGCAGAAAGTCCTTTTTTTCTTCATACCGCGCGATTTTTTCAGCTTGTTCCTCAGTTAGGTTAAGATGCGACCAGCGAACGAAAACGTGTCCAGTGTAGGGCTTTTGGTTCTTATCGTGCATCCTTAAAGATAGCGGAATATTTTATGGAAAAAAATAAATCCGAAATCGAACATCCGAATTCCGAAATCAAGAAGCCATCTTTTTCTTCAACGTTATCACCGTAATCTCCGGCCAAATACCCAACCTTCCTGAAAAGGCCAAAAAGCCAAAACCGCGGTTTACATACAGGTAGCGGTTTTTTTCGTTAACCAAACCTGCCCAGTCCAGGTAACGATATTGAACCGGGCTCCATCTGAAAGCAGCTGTTTCAACTCCAAACTGTGCGCCATGGGTGTGGCCGGCCAGAGTTAAATGAATAGTCGTGGGGTTATATCTTACCTTTTCTTCCCAATGGGTAGGGTCGTGGGAGAGGAGTATTTTAAAAGCATCTTTATCAACGCCTTTAAGAGCTTTGTCAAGATCGCCTAATTGTATAAATCCACGCCCCCAGTTTTGCACGCCGATAAGCGATATTTTTTGTCAGCCTTTTTCAATTACCACATTTTCGTCCAGCAGCAGGCGATAGCCAAGCGTTTTGTGATGTTCTTTTAGTTTAACCAGGTCGGCAGCTTTTTCTGCTTCGCTGTCCCACACAATATAATCGCCGTAATCGTGATTCCCGAGGATGGAAAACTGTCCGTATGGCGCTTTAAGCTGACTGAAATTATCAAGATATGGTTCAATTTCCCAGGCCGCATTATTTACCAGGTCGCCGGTAAAAACGAAAAGGTCGCTTTTTTGGGCTTTCGCCAGATCAATACCTCTTTGAACAGCGGCTTTGTTATCAAAACTACCGGAATGGATATCAGAGATTTGGGTAATGGTGAAACCATCGAATGCATCAGGGAGATCGTTAAAATACAAGGTTTCCCGGTGTACTTTGT
>DASXMZ010000138.1:0-23282 GCA_036495385.1 Mucilaginibacter sp.
ACCGGGGTCTCCGCAAAACATATATTTAGATTTATTTGGCGGTAGTACTCATGTTTTGAAAAAAAATGATACAATAGCATACTACTGTTCAAGATGCAGAAATTTTTCAATAAAATTTGGTGTTCAACAGCCCGTTGATATATATGGCGAATGTAAAAGCCAAACTTTTAGCGAAGTACCCATAGAGATATTATTTCTCAAAAAAGATAAAAAAATATACATGTTGGTTCTTTCAGCTAAAAATGCAAACACAGTTTTAAAACAAGGAATGCTTTACAGTCTTTTAGTAAAATAACACTCCGACAAATCGCCGCCAGTTAATGAGGACAAAAGTTCATTTTCAGCGAATATCTAATTAAAAAGCACATGGTTTTTCGGCGAAAACAGCAAAAAAGGAAATAATTAAAACCGTAATTTTAATTTCATCTAAAAAATCTGAATTATAACCTATTATTAAATCATTTGTCATGGCAGAAACTCCAGCGCCAAATCTAAAT
This sequence comes from Mucilaginibacter sp., assembly GCA_036495385.1. Taxonomy (GTDB): domain Bacteria; phylum Bacteroidota; class Bacteroidia; order Sphingobacteriales; family Sphingobacteriaceae; genus Mucilaginibacter. The sequence continues at coordinate 498 of DASXMZ010000138.1, forward strand.
ATCATGCTCGATCCATCGGGTCAAGTAAAATGGGTAAATCAAAACACGGCCATACTTATTGTACATGGAATAGGCAGCCAGCTTCCTATAGAAACGCTGGACTTGTTTGGGCGGGGATTGATTAAGCAATACCAAAAAGCATTTGGAAATGGACTGTCTATCAGCCACGAAATAGTTACCAAACCCGATGATAGTGGTGGTGTTTGGTTTGATAATGTGTTACGCATCCGCAAAAACGATAGTGGTTATTATATCGACCTTTATGAATATTACTGGGCAAACTACTCGCAGGATGTGGCTGGCTGGAAGGATTTGAATACATGGTTGCAGGGAATGGTAAAAGGCGCCGCCAAATTTTATAAAAAGAACAAACTAATAGGCGAGCAGTACAAAGAGAAAAGTCCGTTCTTCGATAACAAGACCGGAAAATTCAAAGCTTTTAATTATTGGTTTTTCCTGGTGTTTACATCACAAATATTTTTGATCGTTTCCTGGTTGTGGAAGCTTGTTATCTGGTTGTTGTCGCTGATACCTCTTTTTGGGAAACTGGCAGACACGCTGGCACAATCATTCGCCGACAGTGAAATGCACGACCTTTTAAATGTAATCAGTGAAATATCTGTTTATAATGTTTTCGATCCCAAATCAAAATTTTACAGTTCCCGGCGAAAAATCCTTGATGGCGCAGTAAAAGCTGTTACCTTTTTAATCGAGCGGCCATCGAATAATCCACTTGCTTCCAACGAGCAATTGGAATTATACTATCCATCAGTAATTGTCGCCGGCCATTCATTGGGTTCAGAGATTGCCTACGACGCAATAAATAAGATCAATCTATCCATTAATATGGGAGAGATTAAAAATTACGACACTACTGGCTTTTGTAAATTCAAAAACAACAACCCTATTTCAAGTCAGCTAAAGGGTTATATAACCTTCGGCTGTCCGCTCGATAAAACGGTGTTTTTCCTTCGCGAGAATGTTCCGAATAAAAACTACCTCTGGCAGCAATTTTTAGATGATTACCACGAATTTAAACAACGGGATATTGACTTTGATAATAATCAAAACTCAAATAAAGAATACCTGAAAGCAAGCTGCGGATTAAAACCGTTGCTTGATGATATACAATGGAGAAACTATTATGACCACAGAGATTATTTAAGCGGTGGCCTTGATTTCTATACCAATTTAACCAATATCGATTGTCAGTTTAAGGCGCATACATTCAGTTTTACACACAACTATTACTGGGATTGCGATAACATGTTTATGGATATTATTTGTAATTTTTTATATTAAGTAATCGGTTCACCTCACCCAACCCTCTCCAAGGGAGAGGGCAAAAAAAGCTTAGTTCTACAAGTGCGAAGTTCAAGTCCTCTCCTTTTGGAGAGGATGGGTGAGGGCTTCGCCGTTTAGGTGAGGCAACCAATTGCAATTTTTAATATTAAGTAATTCTAAGTTAATTTACAATTAATAAAATAGCTGTATCATTACATATTTAACACTACATTTTAAAACCTATGAGTTCTGACATTCAAAAAACTATCACCATCGCCGCCAAAAGCAAAAGCCCCTTAACCGTTAATCGCCTAGGTTATGGCACGATGCGCCTCACCGGCGAAGGCATTTACGGCGAACCGCCAAACAGGCCCGAAGCTTTGCAAATATTAAAAAGAGCCGTTGAAAGCGACATTAATTTTATTGACACCGCGGATTATTATGGCGAAGATGTAACCAATCGTCTCATCGCGGAAGCTTTATACCCCTACCCTGCCGACCTGGTAATTTGTACCAAAGTTGGGGGCGCCCGCAAACCAGATAAAAGCTGGATTCCTTTTAACAGCCCCGAAAATTTGCGTACCAGCATTGAGAACAACCTGCGTACGCTAAAAATAGACCAGGTAACGCTTGTCCATTTCAGATCAATGGGGACGGGGCATGGGAGCACTACGCCATTTGAGGAATCGATGGAAGCAATGTATAAAATGCAGCTGGAAGGTAAAATATTACATGTTGGTGTAAGCAACGTCACTCCTGAAGAATTGGAAACTGCGATGAAAATGGGTGAAGTTGCTACTGTGGAGAACATGTACGGGCATGCGCAACGCAAAACAGTAAAGATGCAATATGGTGAAAACCAAGGAGGTGAAGAATTGCTGCATATTTGCGAAAAAAATGGAATACCGCTTATCCCCTATTTCTCGTTGTTCTTAGCCACACCTAAAAAGGATGTGCGCATTGCCGAAATAGCTAAAAAGTACAATGTAACCGAAATACAAGCTAATATTGCATGGTTGCTTCATAAGTCGCCATGGATATTGCCGATACCGGGAACATCCCAGTTAAAACATTTTGAGGAAAATTTAAAGGCTGCCGATATTAAGCTCACCAAAGAGGATATGGATTTTCTCGAATAATTTTTAACTTTAACGCTACGATGATGCTAATTAAAGAAAACGAGAACAGCATAATACACGGAGGAGCTTATAATACCACTGCTTTGTCATCCCCCGATGATGATGAGATTGAAGGGGATTGGGATGACGAAGAAGATGAAGACTTTGACGATCGCGCCGAAGACGAAAATGACCTTCACGAAATACAACTCGATAACGACATCTTTGACCCTGATGATGACGATCACCTGCCGGATGACGATCTGGAATAATCGAATAAGATTTGCGAAGTTTTGAAAACTTCGCAAATCTTTTAGTTTCTACACATCCTTAACCAAAGGCCTTACCTTCTCTCCCAACAGTTCAATAGCCCGCATCAATTTATCATGGCTCAAATTAGCACTATCCATTTGGAAAGTTACGCGTGATATACCTCCAAGCGCCTCACTGTGGCGGATAAGCTTTTCAGCTACATCTTCAGGGCCACCTACAATTAAAGCACCTTTCGGACCGGCGACCGCATCAAAATGCGCCCGGGTAACAGGCGGCCATCCGCGTTCCCTTCCAATTTTAGTAAAGGTTTTTGCATAACCGGGATAAAAATCATCCATAGCTTCCTTTGTGGTGTTTGCAACGTAACCCAGGGAATGAAGTCCGACTTGTAGTTTTTCAGCTGGGTGACCCGCCTTTTTTCCTGCCTCACGGTAAAGGTCAACCAGCGGACGAAAGCGGTGAGTTTCGCCGCCAATAACGGCCACCATCAACGGCAAACCAAGCACCCCGGCACGGACAAATGATTCGGGTGTACCCCCTACTCCCAGCCAAATGGGAAAAGGTTGCTGTACCGGTCGGGGATAAATAGCCTGCCCGGTAAGCGCAGGCCTGAATTTGCCCGACCAGTGCACCGTTTCATTCTCGAGGATATTAAGCAGCAGCCCCAGCTTCTCATCAAATATTTCGTCGTAGTCCTGCAGGTTCAAACCAAATAAAGGGAAAGCTTCAATAAAAGAACCACGACCAACAACCATTTCGGCTCGCCCTTTGGAAACGAGATCCAACGTTGCAAAATTTTGGAAAACCCTAACCGGGTCGGCAGCGCTCAGCACGGTTACCGCACTTGTTAAACGTATATTACTCGTACGGGCAGCAGCGGCAGCCAGAATAATAGTAGGAGCAGAATCCAGAAAATCCTTGCGATGATGTTCGCCAATACCGAATATATCCAGTCCTGCCTTGTCAGCTTGTTCTATTCGCGTAAGCAATTCGCCAATAGCATCAACGCTGTTTCCTGTTATTCCGGTTTCGTTGTCAAATGGTGCGGCGGCAAAACTGTCAATTCCAATTTGCATATTATGTTTTTATATAGATGAGGCTGCAATTTACGCTATAATAAAATTATTCTATTACCCAATATGACGGTTCTCTATTAAGTTATTGAGCTTTAATAAAGAATAATATTTTTCAAAATATTAAAAAACACTTCCACTATCTAACAATGTCGTTATATTTGGAACTATATAACGAAATCTATTAATATTTACTCTCCTAAAATCAAGTATGAAAAAAACTTTACCCCTCAACACAAACAAAATCGGCAATCATTCTATCTGGCGAGGTATCTCAATGATAATCGTTGTTGCCGCTTTACTAAGTCCAGGAACTTTGTTTGCTCAAAAATCAACATCATTGCCTGCCGACTCATCCAAAGTACAACAACCTGTCAATCCAAGTCTAACCGCTAAGCCAACCTATCCTAAAACTGTGGGTTATTTAAGTTTTATCTTACCGCTGGTTACATTACAGAATGGCACCACAACGACTAACTTTTCCAATAACACAACCAGTATCGGCTTTCCGGTAGGAGTAAACATACTGTATAGTGATAAATTTGGTTTCAGTTATGAATTTACGCCTACTATAAAAGCATCGGGCGGGACTAGTAAAGTAAGCAACTTATTGTTTGATCCGGGTACTATGTTTCGATTCGAACATGGGTTTACCATCATTACCCGTTTAGCATTTGAAACGTCAGGGCGGTATGGCTTCACGCCGGTATTTAATCAGGTGTATGCGCGTTCAAAATATGTTAATTATTTCGTGGCATTGTCCCTTCCCAACCGGTTCGGTAACAGTGAGGCTTATTCAATAGGTTTGAACTTGCAGATCGGGTTTACTTTTAATTGATAAGATAGTTAAAAATGTCATCGAACGATAAAGAGAAAACTTATAAGATATGCGAGCGGACTATACAAGGTCTACAAGATTCCTCTCTATTTTTCGAAATGAGATCAGTTTTTATTTTTACAGCGTTTCCAATTTAATAATCGTATCAACCCGGTCAGGTTTTGCTTTATCCAGGTAAACAAAAACACCTTCGGGTTGCTGTTTAAAGGTCACCACTGTGTTATCTGCGAAAGCTGAAGCTTTTGAAATTTTAGCCTTCAGTTTTGGAATAAAAATAAAAGGCCGACCCGTGTTTTTTAATATATGGACGTACAGCGTTTTATTTTTTTCTGTTACTACTCCCCAATCCTGCGGCGCTATCATACCACCGCGTGTGCCATAAATGCTTTCACCATTTTTACTCATCCACGCTCCAACGGCCTTCAGGGTGTCGATAAACTCAGGTTGTACTTTCCCGTTGGGCATGGGGCCAATGTTTAATAGTAAGTTGGCATTTCTGCCAGCATCATTAACAAGCAGGTGAATAATTTGTGATACCGATTTGTACCGGTTATCGTTAATATTAAATCCCCACGCGTTGTTCATGGTCTCACAGGTTTCCAAAGGCAACTGACTGATTATTGAGCCACCGCTAAAACCGGTTGTGTTTTCGCCGGGTAAATCCTTTTCAAACATCTGGAAATCTTCGCCCGTGATTGACGCGATATGATGGTTATTACCAATCATCGTCTGGGGCTGCAGCTTATGGATGAGGGTGTATATTTCGTCGAAATGCCAGTTCACGTCGCGGCGTTCCCATTCACCGTCGAACCAAATACCTGCTATTGGTCCGTAATTGGTAAGCAATTCAGTTAGCTGTTGTTTCATAAAGCCAATATAATGATCCCAATCAGCATCTACCGGTTTGCCATTAACAATAGGGTGACCAAAACCATAGTCGGGCCTTCCCCAGTCTAACAGTGAATAGTAAAAAAATAATTTAATCCCCTGGGCGTGGCATTCCTCGGCCAGTTCTTTAAGCGGATCTTTATGATAAGGTGTTGCCTCAACAATATTATAATCAGATGCTTTTGTATTAAACATGCTGAACCCGTCATGATGCCTTGATGTGATGGTAATGTAGTTCATGCCGGCAGCTTTGGCAAGTCCAACTATATCTTTGGCGTTAAACTGTTGCGGGTTAAAAAAACCAGCTAACCGTTTGTAGTTTTTGTATGGGATATTTTCAACATGCATAACCCATTCGCCGTCGCCCAAGATGCTATAAATACCCCAATGAATAAACATACCGAATTTCATATCCTTAAACATCTCCCTGCTTTCCAGGTTTTCTTTAGTCGGGGTGTAATCCGGCATGGGGTAGGTATAATTTTGACAGATTGCAAGTTTTGCAAAAAGTAGAAAAATGCCGGTCAGCAAAACGAACTTTTTGCGTGCGGCTTTCGATATACTAGGATTCATATTATTGGGGTTTATAGTGGTGGTCGATTAAAATAGACGTGATACAAAACAAATATATTAATCCAATTCAATGTCTGAAGGAAAAATTAGCATGCGACTTAGCCCTTCGCATTTTCACCAAGCGTTCCCATGGAACGCAATTACCTATATTTGTTTTCCTACCAACCAAACGTCCCGATGGGACGAGTTCTACAGCATGATCGTCCCATCGGGACGTTTGGTTGGTAGAAAGAGAAGAAGGGATCTTTCTGCGTTCCGTTAGGAACGTTTGGTGGCTAACCACCAGATTGAATTGTAGGTATATCTTTATGAATTCAACACAGAAACCGCCCTGTCCAAATGAACATACCCCCCATCAACATGGATCAATTGACCTGTGGTATGACTTGACCGCTCTGACAAAAGGAAAATAACCATATTGGCAATTTCCTCAACGGTGGTCATCCGGTTTTCAAACGGAATCTTAGACCTGATTTCCGCTAATTTTTCTTCCGGATTCGGAACAGTGCTGATCCAGTTCGCGTAAAGCGGAGTCCAGCACTCAGCTACAATAACTGCGTTCACCCTGATGCCATATTTTAAAAGCTCCACGGCCCATTCTCTTGTCAACGCATTACGGCCGCCGTTCGACGCCGCATAAGCTGACGTTCCGCCCTGTCCGGTTTCGGCGGTTTTTGATCCGATATTTACAATAGCACCTTTAGATTCTTTTAAATAAGACAGCGCATAATGGGCCAACAGGTAATAGTGAACCAGGTTTTTATGAAGACTCTGCATAAATCGTTCGTAACTGCCATTCTCTAGTCCAACGCCATCGTTTACACCAGCGTTATTAACTAACCCATCAATTCTGCCAAATTCACTTATTACCTTTTTAACAGCCGCTTCACAATTTTCTGGCTTTGTTAATTCGGCCACCACCTGGAAACAGTTGCCGCCGCTATTTTTAATGGTAGTCGCATGGGCGAGGTTATCTTTTTCGTCCCTGCCTACAATTACAGGTATTGCGCCTTCATTAGCTAATTGTTTAACAATGCCGGCGCCAATGCCTTTGGCTCCGCCTGTTACGATTATGATTTTATCTTTTAACTGCAGATCCATCTTACTTTTATGCTTTTAATTTGAAGAAATTAAATCTTAACATAATCTTTCACCACCTGTTTTGCGGTGCCGAGGCCGTCAATGCCTAATTCAACAACATCACCAGCTTTTAAATAAACGGGAGGTTTAAACCCAAGCCCCACTCCTGCCGGCGTACCGGTTGAAACCACATCGCCGGGAAGCACCGTCATAAACTGGCTGATGTACGAAATCACGAATGGCACATTAAAAATAAAATTTGATGTATTGCCATCCTGCATAGTTTTACCATTAACGGTTAACCATAATCGAAGGTTGTTGGGATCTTTAATTTCATCAGGCGTAGCTAAAAATGGGCCGATGGGTGCAAATGTATCACAGCCCTTTCCTTTATCCCATGTTCCGTTGCGCTCCATTTGGAATGCACGCTCAGATACATCGTTGTGCAAAACATATCCTGCTATATAATCTTCGGCATCAGCCTCATCAATATAACTAGCCTTTTTCTTTATAACTACGGCCAGTTCTACTTCCCAATCGGTTTTTACTGATCCTTTTGGTATGATAATCTCATCAAAAGGACCAACTATTGCAGTGGTCGATTTCATAAATATCACCGGTTCAGGCGGCATCGGTGCGCCAGTTTCTTTTGCGTGATCGGCATAATTTAACCCGATGCAGATCAATTTTGATGGCATCGCAATTGGAGGCCCCAAACGTTCGGTTTTACTGATTTGATCCAGTTTGCCCTCATTTCTTTTCAAGAAGGCTGCCAGGCGGGTTAAGCCATCTGTTTCAAAAAACTTTCTATCATAGTCCTCACCAAAAGTGGAGGTATCGTAGTTTATACCGTTTAAAATAACCCCGGTTTGTTCATTTCCGGCTTCTCCGTATCTTATTAATTTCATGGGTTTATTAATTATTCAATTTTACAAATCCGCCATCAATCGGGTAATCGCATCCGGTTACAAATCCCGCTTCATCCGAGCATAAATATAACGCTAAGGCGGCTATTTCGTCGGGCCTGCCCATGCGCCCAATCGGCTGACTTTTTGAAAGCTTTTCAAAAATCTCTTCCTGGTTATCCGGATAATTCTTTTTTATAAATCCGTCAACAAATGGCGTGTGCACCCTTGCCGGCGAGATACTGTTGCAGCGTATATGATCGTGCAGGTAATCTTTCGCAACCGACAAGGTCATGGCATAAATAGCCCCCTTGCTCATTGAATAGGCAAAACGGTCGGGTATACCCACCAGCGCAGCTATAGAAGCCATATTCAGAATAACGCCCTGTTGTTTGGCTTTCATCTGCGGTATGGCGGCATACATACAGTTATAAGCTCCCTTCACATTCACATTAAAAATGTTTTCAAAATCTTTACTGCCGGTGGTTTCTAATTTGCCTACATGAGCAATTCCGGCGTTGTTAACCAAAATATCAATGTTCCCGATTTTATTAAAAACATCAATTACCTGCTGCTGATCGCTAACATCGCAACTGTAAGAAAAAGCTGTGCCGCCAGCTTCTGTTATCTGTGTCACGGTTTGGCTGGCGGCCTCGGCATTCAATTCCAAAATATGAACAATGGCTCCTTGTTTTGCAAACAGGGTTGCAATAGCATTTCCAATCCCGCTGCCACCGCCGGTTATCACTGCAGATTTTCCGCTTAAACTAAACATATCGAAAAAATATAATTGATAATAGAAGAAGCGAAACTATAATAAGTTGATCAATTTAGGATGATGTTTTTTATTTAAAAGCAAATAAAGCGAATTGCAAAAGGATTGTTACTGAAAGCAAATCTATTTGCTATAACTTATTCAATTCATCCATTAACAATTTAGTACTTTCATTAAAATACCGCCTAATCCCAAAGCCCATTACGCTTTGTATGCCACGACTGGCATTGGTTAAAAACACTTCATCAGCCTCATATAAAATTTCGGGATTGAGCTGCGCTTCGGTAACGGGGGTGTTCATTTTTTTTGCAAGATTAATAATCACTTGCCTCATCACCCCTTCTACACAACCCTCGCTTAAAGCAGGGGTGTATAATTTATTTTTGTACCACACAAAAACATTTGAGCTCCCTGCCTCGCACAAATAGCCATTTTGGTTTAGTAAAAACACCTCATCGAGCTTATTCTGAGTTTTATATAAGCCTGCCATCACATAAACCAGCGAGTTACAGTTCTTAATGTTTGAAAGATAATTGCAGGGTTTATACAATTCGGTAAAAACATCAACCAGTAAACCCTTAGTGTTTAGTAGGTACCGGTTTTCATCCAGTGGCTGAAATTCAAGACAATAGGCCATTCTATTTTGCGATGGCGTGTACAGGCCGTCGGCATCCCGGTAAACGGTTAAACGCAAACGTCCATTTTTCGACTTATTGCGACGGGAAAGGTCGTCCGCTTTTTCCTTCAAAAACCAGGCGTCTATTTGCGAATAATCTTCAATTTTAAGCGCTCTCATCCCTCTTTGCAAACGGTCGGCATGCAGGTCGGCAAACTTAAGCTGGCCTTTTATCATGCGCATACTTTCAAACAGTCCATCACCATACCTAAATGCACGGTTATTAACTGTTATAAGTTTTGTGTCTGCCGGAAGTATTTCTCCGTTAAAATTGATAAAAAAAGGCGTCATGTTAGATTTGAGATATGAGATATGAGATTTGAGATATGAGATTGAACCCTGGAGAGACAGTGTCTCATATCTCACGTCTCATATCTCACATCTGATCCGCTATACCTTCGCCATTTATCCAAAACCATTTCGAAATCCGGTGGCAACGGTGCTTCAAAATGCAATCGTTTTTTTAAGGTTGGATGTAAAAACCCTAAAGTTTCTGCGTGCAAAGCCTGTCGGGGCATTATTTCAAAACAATTTTCAACAAACTGCCTGTATTTGCCAAAAACTGTGCCCTTTAAAATTTTGTCGCCGCCATAAGTGGTATCGCTAAACAAGGGATGCCCTATGTGTTTCATATGCGCCCTTATCTGGTGCGTGCGGCCGGTTTCCAACTGGCACTCGATCAGGGTAACATAGCCCATCCGTTCCAAAACCTTATAGTGAGTTACCGACCATTTACCTTTTTCAGGATCATCATAAATGGCCATCACCCGCCTGTCGTTTATGCTGCGACCAATGTACCCGGTAATTGTACCGTCTTCTTCCAGGTCGCCCCAAACCAAAGCCAGGTACTTGCGGGTTATAGTATGCTCGTAAAACTGTCGTGCCAACCAGGTCATGGCGCGTTCGTTTTTACTGATTAGCAATAGCCCCGAAGTATCTTTATCAATTCGGTGCACCAGGCCCGGCCGGCCATCGTTACCGGGCATAGTTGGTAATTGCTGAAAATGGAAAACCAAGCCGTTCACAAGCGTGCCCGTATAGTTGTTATAACCGGGATGTACCACCATCCCGGCAGGTTTGTTTACAACCAGTACATCATCATCTTCATAAACAATATTTAAGGGAATATCTTCGGGATATACTTCGGTATCCCGCGGCGGGTGAGGTAAAACTACAGAGATGACATCCAGCGGCTTAACCTTGTAGCTTGCCTTAATCGTTTTTTCATTAACCAGCACGTTTCCGAGTTCAATGGCATTTTGAATGCGATTGCGGGATGCATTTTCGACACGGTGCATCAAAAACTTATCAATGCGTAATAGTGATTGGCCCTTATCAACAATTATACGCAGGTGTTCGTATAAATCCTGCTCGTCCGACTCGATTAAACTGGTTTCTTCTGCCATTCGCACAAAAGTACTCGTTTTTTTAAGTTCCCGGCAATTATGAACATGTACACAATTTATAAAACCTTATAATAACTAATGAAAAAATTTAACACCCTGGCAGCCATAACCCTATTTCTTCTTATGGCGTCAAATGCAAATGCCCAAAATGGTTTCGATCAGTTGATCAGATCGAGCCCGTCCGATGCCACTAAGCTTGTTCAAACCTTTGCAGAACCTTTATTCAAGGGTTTCGGTGTCGGCTTAAACAGCGGCTGGAACAATACGGCTAAAACGAAAAAGTTTTTGCATATAGACCTGCGCATTCTGCAAATGTGGCCCAGGTACCGGCCTCCGATAAAAGTTTTGATGTCACACAAATCGGTCTTTCAAATCACTTGCAGGTCGATCCTTCCTCGGCAACGCGCATAGCGCCAACATTTGGCGGCGCCACCAATGGACCAACGCCGACGCTAGACGTTAAAGACAACGGCGGCAATAAAATTGCGTCATTTAATATGCCCAATGGTGTGATACAATATGTTCCGGCGCCAAACATTCAACTTACAATAGGGCTATTTAGGAACACTGATATAACCATACGCACAACGCCAACCATTAATATCGGCAGTCACGCCGGTTCGGTTGGGATGATAGGTTTCGGGATCAAACATAATATCATACAAGACTTTGCTGGAAAGACGGCTGGCAAATTAATACCTTTTGATCTGGCCGTAGCTTTAAATTATAACCGCATCAATTATTCCGCCGCACTTGATATAAAACCCGACAACGGAACCCAGCCCGACCCGGGTCAATCGTCCGATTTTTCGAACCAGCGGATAAAAGGGGCTTTCAGCGGAATTTTTGCCCAGGCTATTATCTCTAAAAAACTGCTTTTCTTCACACCCTTCCTGTCGGTTGGTTATCAAAACGCCAGCACAACTTTCAATGTATTGGGCAACTATCCGGTACCGTCAACAATAAATGATTATGATACCATTACCGATCCTGTGCATATAAACGAGAGCAGCATCAGCGGCTTTCGTACGGATGTAGGTTTTCAATTAGAATTATCCGTGTTTCGTATCTTTGCTTCGTACAGCCCCGGCCAATACCAATCTGCTAACGCAGGTATCGGCTTTGGCTTTTAAAAATGCTTAATGGATATCGATCTGGAAATTTATAGCCCCGTTCATCAAATCAAAAACAAATTATTTGATGAACGGGGCTTAAAAGTTTTTATAAAACGCGACGACCTGATACATCCCATCATCTCAGGCAATAAATGGCGAAAACTTAAATATATTTTAAAGCGGGCGCGAGCCGAAAATAAAACCCACCTGGTAACCTTTGGCGGCGCTTACTCAAACCACTTATTGGCAACAGCGGCAGCGGCAGCGAAATTTGGTTTTAAAGCAACCGGCATTGTGAGGGGGGAAGAGGTTTCGAATGACACCTTGTTTCTCTGCCGTTTACACGGGATGGATTTACTATTTACCGACCGTGAAAGCTACCGCGATAAACCACCGCTCTTCGAAAAATATTTTGCCGATAACACCGATGCCTTTTTTATCGATGAGGGTGGGGCATCGGCAGAAGGTGCAAAAGGCTGCAGCGAATTGGTTGATGAACTGGCCGAAACTTACGATCATATTTTTTGCGCCTGTGGGACAGGTACCACTGCCGCCGGTATTATTAACGGCATTCAAAAACATAACCTCAAAACACAATTTCATGCCGTGCCAGTATTAAAAAACGGAGAGTTCATGAAAAAGGAGATCGCCAGGTTTTTAACAGCTCCTGCTAACTACGAATTGCATACCGGCTATCATTTTGGCGGATATGGCAAGGCCGACAATGAACTCATCGGATTTGTGAAAACCTTCGTTCCCGAAACCGGAATATTGATAGAACCTGTGTACACCGGAAAAATGTTGTATGCCTTATACGATCTGGCAGCCAAAGACTATTTTAAGCCTGGAAGCAGTATTCTCGCTATCCACAGCGGCGGAATTTGGGGTTTGCTGGGGATGAAGGATAAGTTTTAGAATATTACTTTAATACATTTATCTAAGTACCATTTGATGTATTCATCCTTAACATTATTAAGATCAATATTTTCTTTTAAAAAAGATGACTTTGGAAGTATACCCCTAATTGAGTTATTTATTTCCAAGTTGACAATCCCTGTTGACGCTGTTCTGGGATTTTTATTTCTTTTATAAAATGGTTGTCCAAAAAGGTTATAAAGTTGACTATAATATTTTACAGTATCCAAACCATTCTTTATAAAATCAATTGATAAACGATTCCATGAATCCATAATTACTAACTCACCATATTCGAGATTAGGTTTTTTGGAATTGAGAAACGACTCGAGTTTATAAAAATTGCGAATTCTGCCAATATTGGTTTTTCTATCATCAGCATCAACACTGTCTTTGTCAAACATCCATTCGCTGTCAGTCCGTCGTGCAACTCTCAATATATCAGGTTCACCTGGTCTTTTTAAGTATTGGATAACATAATCTTTATTAAAATTATCTCTGGTTGTATTTAGTTGAAGTATTAACTTTTCAATTCCTTTTTTTTGAATTTTCTTATACCTTTTTACCTCCAATTCAGTAGTGTCATTACCGAATGTTTTGCCATCATTTCCCGCGGTCTGTTTAATAAGAAGATGCTTGGTAATTTTATAGTATTTATCAGTAAAAGTTGAGATTTCAATTATTTCATATTTTGAGTATACCCCCGGCTGTCCCCAGGAACTCCCCCCTTTTACATATCTAAAAATAATTTTTGAGACGGAGTCTGTATTTTGACCGAAGGATTTAATCGCAATAAAAGAGAATAAACAAAGGAAAAGGTATTTCATATCTGCAGGTTTTGGTTGAATAACGCTATGAATCGAATCTAAGCATTTTTTATTTATAATCTTGCTGTAAGAATATGAATACTAATAACGTCAAGTCAACAATCAACAACTTACGGCGATAATGAATAAAAAAACGGCAGTCGCCTTACGCTGCCGTTAATAATTAATCTGGTATTCAAAAAACCTTATTTCCGCCTGGTTATAATTAATTAATACCTGTCGTAAAAAGAGTCCTCGTTAAAGTGCGGATGCCTGTAAAACTCATCTTCTCCGTGTTCGTTGCGGTCTACCGGCTCCAGCGTCTTCCTGATAGCCATCTCTGTATGCCGCGATAAACGCCCGGGTTCATATAACGGAAGCGCATCCAGTTGTTGTGCACTGATGGTGGGTATATAAACTATATTACCGTGTTCGGCCGGATCATAAGCATGTAAAGCCGGGTCGAGGCGTTGCCTGCGTTTTTTTGATTTGACATATAATTCAGCTATACCAATTGGGATAAGTACTTTGCGGTCGTCATCCAGGTCCAGTTCGTTTTTATCCAGATCAGCAATAATATAACGAACTTTACCCAGATCAGGGTCAAAGAGCAGGTCATCCACTACGCCGGCTTTTTTGCCACTGCGTGTCACAATATCCCAGCCGGTAATATTTGGTTGGCCATCTTTTATTTCGTATCTGCTGCCATGCAATTCCTCCAGTTGGCTTGTTATTTCCTGAGTTGCCATAATATTTAATTTAAGATAAATGATTAATTAATCGGGGCATAGCCGCCGAAACATTTGCTGTTGTTTTACTTTCGTTATTCATGTTCAGTGCGGTCGGCGCACGGTAGTATTGTGTGTACCAATAAGCGAGAGCCGCCAGGACGATGATAACGAGGATTAACCAGAGCCACAAGCTGCTGCGGCTTTTGCGTTTAACTTCTAAATGTGCCATGATTTCAATAGATAGATTACTTTGTTCAACACACCGAAAGCCGATAAGTTTTTATTTTTGAATCATTCAATGGCTTTTTCGGGTTTTTTTCGTTCCTTAATTCTTTTAATTCGCCCGCAGGAAATATTAACAACCTAATGCAACATTCTCCTGGATAGCTGCATATTACCCGGCATCATTGAGCGATTATTTCGCACAATTATCCCTTTTTTAAAACGAGCCGGCAGAAACCATTTTGGCATTCGGTTCAAAAACCAACTTTAAACAATTTAAAGTTACTTTTTTGTTTCCGGGTTCAAAAACCGCCTAATTTCCGCATTTAGGCGGTTTTTAGTATATTTGGAGAAATCCGAATACTATGTATAATCTCCTTGTTTCCCCCGAAAATGTGCAGGCTTCACTCAGAAAGCATGTATTGGCCGATGGCTTTGACCTGACTTTTGATATGGAAAAAAGTAAAGGCGTTTATATTTATGATTCCAAAAATAACCGCACCCTCCTCGACTTTTTTACTTGCTTTGCGTCGGTGCCTTTGGGCTATAATCACCCAAAAATGGTGAATGACGAAGAGTTTAAAAAGAACTTGCTGCTTGCTGCTTTAACCAACCCCTCGAACTCCGACATTTATACAACCCAGTATGCACAGTTTTTGGATACATTCGACAGGGTGGGCATTCCTGACTATCTTCCCCATGCATTTTTTATATCGGGCGGTACGTTGGCCATCGAAAACGCAATTAAAGCAGCCATGGATTGGAAGGTGCAAAAGAACTTTGAAAAGGGATATACCAAAGAGAGAGGGTTTAAAGTAATTCACTTTGAACATGCTTTTCACGGCCGCTCAGGATATACGCTTAGCCTAACCAATACATTGCCGGTTAAAACTAAATGGTACGCTAAATTTGATTGGCCGCGGGTGTCACTGCCGAAAATTAATTTCCCTTACAGCGATAGTAACCACGAGGATTTATTAAGAAGAGAAGAGTTGTCAATCGCGCAAATCAAAAAAGCGTTTGAAGTAAATAAGGATGAGGTTTGCGCAATAATTATTGAACCTATACAGTCTGAAGGCGGTGACAATCATGTGAGAGGGGAGTTTTTAGAAAAACTGAGAATACTGGCAGATGAAAATGAAGCCATGCTTATTTATGACGAAGTGCAAACTGGCGTTGGTCTTACCGGTAAATTTTGGTGCCATGAACATTTTGGAGAAAATGCCCGGCCGGATATATTAGCATTCGGAAAAAAAATGCAGGTATGCGGCATATTAGCAGGAAGAAAAATAGACGAGGTAGAAGGCAACGTATTTAATATTTCGTCGCGTATTAATTCAACGTGGGGTGGAAGCCTGGTTGATATGGTACGATCTTCAAAAATAATGGAAATAATAGAGGAGGATGACTTATGTAATAATGCAGCCGAAACCGGAGAATATCTTCAAAACGAATTAATTAATATTTCTAAAAAACACCCCGTAATAACTAATGTGCGCGGCAAGGGTTTACTAACAGCGTTTGATTTGCCTGATAAGGACATCAGAGATAAGTTTATTAAACTTGGTTTAGCTCAAAATGTTATGTTCCTCGGCTGCGGCACTAACAGCATACGTTTCAGGCCGGCACTTATTATTGACAAGAAACATATTGATGAAGGGCTAACAATACTCGAAAATATTTCAGGTATTCTATAATATTGTAAAACTTTTGATGGCGGCTACTGTTATGCTAATAAATTATTTGCTTTATTAATTATTAAGCAATAAATTAGCTTATGGCAAATATTAAATCTTTAACACCTACTATTTTTTTTGTTAAGAAAAACAATATTTAGGTTATTATATATAGTAGATTTGAATCAAAGTAATTTCAATAATATAGTGTAGAAGTATCATGAGCAAACACATTGAAAAATTAAAAAAACAGCTGATAGAAATTTCTGAGGTTGTTAATTCTTTCCGATCCGAATCTGTACAAGTAAGGGTAGTGGACCGGCTGCTGGATGCAATGATTGAACTGGAGAAGGCAGACAGTGATGGGGTTGAAATATTTAGTAAAAGAGGATTAAAGCATAGGTCAGAAGATGAGGGGAATTATCATTCATCAAATTCCGTTAAAAAGCCTGGCGCAACCAAAGTTTTAAATCAACTTTTAAACAGTGACTTTTTTGACAGGCCGCACTCAATATCTGCTATTGCCACTTATTGCAAAGACAATTTCGATTCGGATTTCAAAACTTCAGAGCTTTCAGGGATTCTTTTAAAGCTTGCAAATGAACATAAGCTTAAAAGGGAAAGGAGCAACGAAAATAACCGTTTCGAATATGTAAGGATATAGAAGTGAACTTAATACTAAAGCCTATCGAAGATCAAACAAACTATCAACTCCTAATATCTTTCTTGAAGTAAACCCCTCCGCATATCTTACC
This sequence comes from Mucilaginibacter sp., assembly GCA_036495385.1. Classification (GTDB taxonomy): domain Bacteria; phylum Bacteroidota; class Bacteroidia; order Sphingobacteriales; family Sphingobacteriaceae; genus Mucilaginibacter. Next base: position 17,607 of record DASXMZ010000138.1, read on the forward strand.
TGGATACTTTTTCCAAATTCACGTGCGCGGGCTTCTATTATTTGGATAAAGTCGGGAGATGAAATATAGGTCTGCGGTTCGTCCGGCCAGTCCTGGTTAAAAAACTGCGATCCGAAAGCCCGGATACTTTCAATCTTTTTGTCCCAATATTCGGTAACATCAATTATTATATCCGGTTTAATATAATTGTCCTGTATAAAATGTAATACTAAATTAGGTCTCCAGGCGGGCTGTGGTATACCTTCAGCGTATGTTTCAATTTTCCTGAGTCCTGCTAAAAAAGCAGACTCTTCGACCAGGCCATTCGCACGACCGTGATCTGGATGCCTGTCGTGATAAGCGTTTGTAATTATAATTTCCGGTTTATATTTACGAATTACTTCTATTATTTTAAACTGGTATTCGGGCGTGTTTTGGAAAAAGCCATCCGGTAATCCCAAATTTTCTCTAACCGATAAACCCAATATCTGCGCTGAAGCGGCTGCTTCCTTGTCCCTTATTTCTGCGGAACCCCTTGTGCCCAACTCACCGCGGGTTATATCTGCAATGCCCACTTTTTTCCCGGCGGCTATGTGTTTTAATATCGTACCTGCGCAGCCGAGTTCTGCATCGTCCGGATGAACAGATAAAACTAATATATCTAATTTCAGCATAAACCTTTAATTATTGACCAGCTCTTAATAAACGAATAATCCGTTTCCTGATCTTTGAAGAAGTAGGCTTAGTGAAAGGATAAAAAAAGGCTGTAGCTATGCCAGACTTATTAATTAAGAATTTATGAAAATTCCATCGGGGGACAGAGTGAAGGTTTCCGTTCTGCTTTTTATCAGCAAAAAATTTAAATAAAGGATGTGCATACGGACCTCTTACCCTAATTTTTTTAAAAACCGGGTAATTAACTTGCTGAATTTCGCAAAATGACGCTATCTCATTTCCCTCCAGCGGCTCCTGGCCGCCAAAGTCATTCGAAGGAAATGCGAGTATCTCGAAATCCTTTCCCGCAAATTCATCTTTTAAAGCCGCAAGCTCCTTTATTTGCGGTGTAAAACCGCATTGAGATGCTGTGTTTACTATTAATAGAACTTTATCCTTATATTCGGATAAACTTACTTTTTCACCGTCTAATGTTTCTACATCAAACTCATAGATGCTGTGATCAACCATTTATCAATAATTAGTTGAATTATACCCCGCTTCGCGCAGTATAGCTTCAATGTCCTTTTGTTCTTCAGGGTCGTAAGTTTCTTTTAAATCATGACCGAAAATACGTGCCGCTGATTGCAGGATGAAGGCATTGAAACCACCCTTTAAATCTTTAACCATTGCATAGCTGGTATACCCTGTTTCCCGGTCAATTAATTTAATTAAAACTTCGCCCTGACTAATTGTCAGGTCCTTAACTTGCTTATTAAATATCTCTTTTACCTGCGATTCGCAGGCTTTTATCAGTTCTTTTTGTTTACGCTTGTCGCCGGTTAAGGCAAGGTCTCTTTGCAATTGCCTGTATCTTTCACCCGCATAGCGCGCATAAGGCAATACTTTTAGTACATTATATCTTAAACGATTAAATTGATCGCGATCTGCCTGGCTTTTAAATATCCGGGTATCAACAATTTTAACATCCCGCATTACGATCCAGGGGATCACCCTGCCGCTATCGACAGTCAGATAAGTTTTGATGGTATCATTTTTGCCTACTATTGCGGGGACGGGCTTTTGTGTTTGGGCCTTTAGCGTTCCCAGCAAACAACAATACAAAAACAAAAAACCAATAAATTTCATAATTTTACGTATTACAAAATTAACGCAATTTTTTTTGGTATTTGATAATAACGCGCAATTTTAATTATTTGTTGCAAGTTTATGATATTAATAGTTATAACGCTCAGAAATGAAAGAATTAGTGATTGATCTGGAAGCCGAGAAAAATGAGATATTAAAAAGATACCGTGCCTTATTGCGTGCCAGTAAATCGACGCTGCAAAAAGGCGATAAACGCATGATCCGTAAAGCATTTGATATGGCACTGGAAAGCCATAAAGACATGCGCCGGAAATCGGGCGAACCATATATTTACCATCCAATTGCCGTTGCGCAAATTGCTGCCGAAGAAATTGGCTTGGGTACCACTTCTATAGTATGTGCGTTATTGCACGATGTGGTTGAAGATACCAATATGACACTCGATGATATTGAGCGGGAGTTTGGTAAAAAAGTGGCTATGATTATTGATGGCCTGACAAAAATATCGGGGGTATTTGATACAAACAGCTCATTACAGGCCGAAAACTTCCGTAAAATGCTGCTTACCCTTGCCGATGACGTGAGGGTAATATTAATTAAACTGGCCGACCGCCTTCATAATATGCGTACGATGGAGTTTATGCCGCGGGATAAGCAGCTAAAACTTTCGTCGGAAACTGTTTACCTGTATGCCCCGCTGGCACACCGCCTTGGTTTATATGCCATTAAGTCGGAGTTGGAAGATCTTTCCATGAAATATATGGAAAGAGAAACCTATCAGTTCATTAAAAACAAGCTGAATGAGAAAAAAGCTGAACGGGAGAAGTTTATCAGGGATTTTATTGAACCGGTAAAGAGAGTACTGGAAGGCCAGGGTTTGGTAGCCGATCTTTTTGGCAGGCCAAAATCAATCCATTCCATCTGGAATAAAATGAGGAAAAAAGCTATCCCTTTTGAAGAGGTATATGACCTTTTTGCCATCAGGATAATTTTAGACAGTACGCTGGAGCACGAGAAAGCCGATTGTTGGAAAGCTTACTCAATAGTTACCGATCTTTATCGCCCCAACCCCGACAGGCTGCGCGACTGGATATCTTCGCCGAAAGCAAATGGCTATGAGTCATTGCATACAACGGTAATGGGCCCCCGGGGCCAATGGGTAGAAGTACAGATCCGCACAAAAAGGATGAATGAAATTGCTGAAAAAGGATTTGCCGCGCATTGGAAATACAAAGAATCATCTACCGACAGTGGATTGGATCAATGGGTGCAGAAAGTAAGGGACATGTTAAAAAATCCAGATTCGAATGCACTCGATTTCCTGGACGATTTTAAAATGAATCTCTTCTCTGACGAGATATTTATTTTTACACCAAAAGGCGCCCTTATACAGTTGCCTTTAAATGCCACGGCGCTCGATTTTGCTTTCGAAATACATACCGACGTTGGGGCAAGCTGTATCGGAGCTAAAGTGAACCACAAATTAGTTCCACTAAACCATAAACTTCAAAATGGCGACCAGGTAGAGATTATTACTTCCAGTAAGCAAACCCCAAAAGAAGACTGGCTAAATATCGTTGTAACCGCAAAAGCGAAAGCAAAAATAAAGTCGGCGCTGAAAGAAGAAAAACGCAAAATTGCTGAAGACGGGAAGGAAATACTGGAGCGCAAGTTAAAATCTTTAAAAATCACTTACAATTCAGAAAACATACATAAACTGAGCTATTTCTTTAAGCTGCCCTCAACCCAGGATCTGTTCTTTAATGTTGCTAAAGGCGCTATCGACATGAAAGACCTGAAGGAGTACCAGTTGTCGGAAAAAGTTGTTGAAAACAAGCCACAGGACAAAATAGAAGCCGAACAGGTACAAAGCCTTTTGCGCAATCTTAAAAACAAAGACAGCGATATGCTGCTTATTGGCGAGGATATGCAAAAGATTGACTATAAGCTTGCCAATTGCTGCAATCCGATACCGGGCGATGACGTATTTGGTTTTATTACTGTGAGCGACGGAATAAAAATACATCGTACTAATTGTCCGAATGCGGCAAAATTGATGAGCAATTACGGCTACCGCACTGTAAAAGCCAGGTGGACTAATCAGCAGGAATTAGCATTTTTAACTGGCCTTAGAATTACAGGTATCGATGACGTGGGGCTTATCAATAAGCTGACAACGGTAATATCTAATGATTTTAAGGTGAACATGCGCTCCATAACAGTTGACAGCGATAATGGTATTTTCGAAGGCTCAATAATGGTTTATGTAAATGACACCGAGCATTTGGACAACCTGATCCGGAAATTGAGACAAGTAAAAGGTGTTACCGGCGTAAACCGTTTTGATTCGGTAATTGAAAAAGCGTCTTAACCAGTAAGCAGTTTGCAGCAGGCAGTTTGCAGTAAGTTTTAAAACTGCAAACTGATGACTGCAAACTGCAAACTAAATTTATAACTTTGACCCGTTAATAACATAACATGCTTCAACAGGAAACCATAGCGATGGTTAGGAAAATTTTCGAGGCATACCTCGAAAATAAAAACCTCAGGAAAACCCCCGAGCGTTTTGCAATACTCGAAGAAATTTATTCAAGGACTGATCATTTTGACGTGGAATCATTATATATCCACATGAAAAATAAAAAATACCGTGTTAGCCGGGCCACAGTATATAATACATTAGAATTGCTGGTTTCATGCGACCTGGTTACCAAACACCAGTTTGGTAAAAATATGGCACAGTTCGAAAAATCATACGGCTATAAACAACACGATCATATTATCTGCATTGATTGCGGTAAAGTAGTTGAGTTTTGCGACCCGCGCATACAGCAAATTCAAAGTATGATGGGCGGTTTGCTGAAATTCGAAATTAAACACCACTCCTTGAACCTATATGGTAATTGCGATAAATTAAGGGCAGGCTTTTGCGACAGAAAAGTTTAACGATAACGATTAGGAAAAATCACACGAAACTCATCCTTATACATAAAAAGAAATAAAATTAATGGCTGTTGACGTATTATTAGGCCTCCAGTGGGGCGATGAAGGCAAGGGAAAAATTGTTGATGTACTTAGCGCAGAGTATGACTTGATTGCGCGTTTCCAGGGCGGCCCCAACGCTGGCCATACCCTCGAATTTGATGGTAAAAAATTTGTACTGAACACCATACCATCTGGTATATTTTTCGACAATACCATGAACCTTATTGGTAACGTGGTAATAATAGATCCTATAACCTTAAAAAAGGAAATCGATAAACTGAAGGATGCAGGGCATGATCTTTTAGCCAAGAAAAACCTGATCATCTCAAAAAAAGCGCATTTGATATTACCCACCCATCAGTTGCTAGACGCTGCTTCGGAGAAGAAAATGGAAGAAGGTAAAATTGGTTCAACTTTAAAAGGAATTGGCCCCACTTATATGGATAAAACCGGAAGGAATGGGTTAAGGGTTGGCGACATTACCCAACCTAACTTTAAAGAGCACTATCAAAAACTGGCAGATAAACATGTGTCTATGTTAAACGCCCTTTACGGAGAGGTGGATGATTTCTCGGATCGAGAAAAAGCTTTTTTTGAAGCTGTTGAACTGATTAAACAATTCCCACTGGTTGATTCTGAACATCTGGTTAACAATTATCTGAAGCAAGGAAAAAAAGTACTTGCAGAGGGAGCGCAGGGTACTATGCTTGATATTGACTTTGGCTCCTACCCTTTTGTAACCTCGTCAAATACCACAAGTGCCGGCGCGTGTACTGGTCTTGGTATCGCACCAAACAAAATCGGCGAAATTATAGGGATTTTTAAAGCCTATTGCACCCGTGTAGGCGGCGGTCCCTTCCCGACCGAGTTAAATGATAAAACAGGTACAGAACTGCGCCGCATAGGTCACGAGTTTGGCGCTACAACAGGTCGCCCCCGCCGAACAGG